>NZ_JBXAXZ010000009.1:0-28905 GCF_056782055.1 Dellaglioa sp. CoH-57-MRSF-16
ACTTTTTTCTTTATTTCAACTGTGAACATAGTAAAACCCCCTGAGTTAGATTTCTCCAACTCAGGGGGTTCACTTCAACACCCAAAGTTATTTTCTTTTTAGTGGTATACTACACAAGTAGTAAAATACAAAATTTCGGGGTAGAGAATACAGCGTTAAGTGCCAAAAGGACGGAATGTGTCTTTTGGACGAAGGCTAGCGATAGCTGCGGTTGTGTTTTCGCATTCGCCGCATACCACAATGTGGCAACTCCAACGAGGAGATGTCTGAATCATGGAAAATTTAACAAAGAGGTTAACCGCAAAGAATATAGCGGTGATGGGTCTATTATTGGCTGGTCAAATTATTCTAACTAATTTATTATCGTATCAGGTATTGACGTTACGGATAAGTTTCACTTTTATTGCGACTTATCTATTAGCGGCGTGGTTTGGCCCATTACTGGGTGGTATTGGTTCTGTTTTATCGGATTTACTTGGAACAGTATTATTCAGTAAAGGAGGTACATTTTTCTGGGGATTCTCGCTATCTGCTTTCTTAGGTGCGTTTTTCTATGGACTTGTATTTTATAAAAAACCATTTACGTTACCGCGAATTATTATTGCCGTATTAATCAATGTCGTTGTTATTGATTTATTGTTAAATACATTCTGGCTAGTATTAATGTACCAGTCACCTTGGACAATTATCTATGCACGTGCTATCAAAGATTTAATTTTAATTCCAATTCAAATTATTTTGTTATATATGGTTGGTAATAATAAACAAATCCAAAGATTAGGTAAACGATTATAGGAGGATTCAATCTATGCCATTGATGAAAATTGATATGATTGAAGGCCGTTCTGAAGGCCAAATAAAAGAAATTTTAGATATTGCTTATGATGTAATGCTTAATTCATTTGGCGCACCAGTTAGTGACAGATATCAAATTGTCACTCAACATCCAATAAATGAAATGCAAATTTTAGATACTGGGCTTGGATTTATGCGAACAAAAGAAGTATTGGTCTTTAGTTTAACAACGCGACCAAGAACGACAGAGCAAAAAGAAACCTTCTATCAACAGTTAATGCAACAGTTACAAACAAAAGTTGGATTGAGACCAGAAGATTTAATGATTAATTTAACAACTAATACTGATGAAGATTGGAGCTTTGGCATGGGCCAAGCACAATTTTTAACGGGTGACTTATAGAAATTAACCAGACGGCGAATTTATTTTCGTCGTCTATTTATTTGCTAAAGAAGGGTGAATCACTGATAAATTTACTAAAATAAGTTATAATAAAGAAAATAAACTATTTGGAGGAATTTAAATGTCAATTTTAGTTTTGGGTGGCGCAGGTTACATTGGTTCACATACTGTTGATCAATTAGTAGAAAATAGTCGTGATGTTGTTGTTGTCGATAATTTAGTGACAGGGCACTTAGAGGCTGTTAATAAAAAGGCAAAATTTTATCAAGGAGATATTGCGGATAAAAATTTTATGCGCAATGTTTTCAAAAATGAGGATATTGAAGCAGTTATTCATTTTGCAGCTTCATCTCTTGTTGGTGAATCAATGGTAAAACCATTAAAATATTTTGACAATAATACAGCAGGGATGATTCATTTACTTGAAGTCATGACTGAAGTTGGCGTTAAAAAAATCGTCTTTTCTTCAACAGCTGCAACATATGGTGAACCTAAAGTTGTCCCAATTCATGAAGATGACCCTCAAATTCCAACAAATCCATATGGTGAAAGTAAATTAGCCATGGAAAAAATTATGCACTGGACTGACGTTGCAGATGGTGTTAAGTTTGTCGCATTACGTTATTTCAATGTTGCTGGATCAAAACCAGATGGTAGCATCGGTGAAGATCACAATCCTGAAACACATTTAATTCCAATTATTTTACAAGTTGCTAACGGAGAACGTGAAAAATTACAAATTTTTGGGGACGATTATGATACCAAAGATGGTACAAACGTCCGTGATTACGTGCATGTTCTTGATTTAGCAGATGCGCACATTCGCGCCTTAGATTACTTACTTGCGGGAAATGAAAGTAATGCCTTTAACTTGGGTTCATCTAATGGATTTTCAAATATGGAAATTCTAGAAGCAGCACGCCGTGCAACAGGTAAAGAAATTCCTGCAGAAATTGCACCACGTCGTGCAGGTGATCCTTCAACTTTAATTGCAGCAAGTGAAAAAGCACATGAAATTCTTGGTTGGGCTCCTAAGTATGAAAATATGGAAGATATCATTAAGACAGCATGGACTTTTGAACAGACGCATCCAAATGGATTTTCAAAATAAATTAGTTATTAACCATAGGACAATTATTTGTCCTATTTTTTTGTTAATTTTCTCTTAGAAAAAATTTGTGATACTATTTTTGTGCTAAAATGTTAACAAAGCAGAGATAAAGGAAGATATGAATGAAAATTTTAGCAATTGATACATCGAATATACCACTCAGCGTCGCTGTTTTAGAAGATAGTGCATTATTAGCAACTATCACAACGAATATAAAAAAAAATCACAGTATTACATTGATGCCAGCAATTTCTGATGTCATGAAATTAGCAGGTATTAAGCCTGCAGAGCTAGACCGAATTGTGGTTGCACAAGGTCCAGGATCTTTTACTGGTCTCAGGATTGGCGTTGCCACAGCTAAAACACTAGCATTTACATTAGATTGTGAATTAGTTGGTGTCTCTAGTTTAGCAATGTTGGCTGCAGGTATTTCCACAAATAGTGATTCTGATATTGTACCGTTATTTGACGCACGTAGGAATTACGTATTCTCAGGTTTGTATAAAAATGATAATGAGCTTGTAAATGAATTACCAGACCAGCATAGAGAACTTGTGACTTGGGTGACTGAATTAAAAGAGCGTAACCGACCACAAATTTTTGTTGGAACTGATGTCGATTTATTTAAACAACAAATTATCGATATTTTAGGTGATCAGGCACAGTTTCCAGCTTCATTTTTAAATATTCCTCAGGCATTTATTTTGGGATTAATTGGTAAAGATAAAGAGCCCGCTAATCAGGAGACATTTATTCCGAATTATTTACGATTAACGCAAGCAGAGACGCAATGGTTAGAAACCCATTCAGATAAGGATCATAATACCTATGTTGAAAAAATTTAAAGCACGAGTGAAACAAATTATTCCAGAATTAAGACCAGATGAACCTGTTAGGACATTAGTTTTTCAGAATCATAGAATTAAAATTAGAAATGAAAGTTATTTTATGACACGTGCTGTTGTACCTGATATTCCGGAACTACTTGAGATTGAAAAAGCAGTTTATGATGGTAAATCACCATGGAGTGCAAAAATATTTGAAGGCGAAATTTGCCAAAAAAGCAAAACACTTTATTTAGTCTTACGTAAGGAAGATAAAATGTTAGGCTTTATTGGTTGTTCAACGGATGCAATAACGGGAGACGTACATATTGCGAATATTGCTGTTCTACCTGAATGTCAGGGTAGAGGGATGGGAAACTTTTTGGTAACGTCTATTACAAGGCGTGCTCGTTTAATGAGATTTAGAACAGTTAGTTTAGAGGTTCGCCGTGATAACCAGACGGCTTTAAATCTATACCACCAATTAGGATTTACTAAAGTGGGTATCCGAGAGAATTATTATGTTGAAGATGGGCAAGATGCTGTTGATATGTTGCTTAAATTAAAATAAAGGAATATGAATTAAGTTGAAAGAGGTCTCAATGGATAAAACGGAAAGAAATCTAATTTTAGCATTTGAATCAAGTTGTGATGAAACTAGTGTCGCAGTGGTCGAAGACGGTCATCTTATTTTGTCGAACATCATTGCAACGCAAGTTAATAGTCATAAACGTTTTGGTGGTGTTGTACCTGAAGTTGCCAGCCGCCACCATATTGAACAAATTACGAGTTGTATTAAAGATGCTATGACAGAAGCAAATGTAACTTATGATGATTTAGATGCTGTTGCGGTTACTTATGGACCAGGATTAGTTGGTGCTTTACTAGTAGGTGTTTCTGCTGCTAAAGCTATCGCATTTGCTCACGAGTTGCCTTTAATTCCCGTTAACCATATGGCAGGCCATATTTTTGCAGCGCGCTATGAATCTGAAATAGTGTATCCATCAATGGCTTTACTCGTTTCGGGTGGACATACTGAGTTAGTTTATATGCCTGAAGAAGGTCAATTTGAAATTATTGGTGAGACACGTGATGACGCAGCAGGTGAAGCTTATGATAAAGTTGGGCGTGTTCTTGGGATGACTTATCCATCAGGAAAAGAAATTGATGAACTTGCACATACTGGACAAGATACGTTTAATTTTCCGCGTGCCATGATCAAAGATGACAGTTATGACTTTAGTTTCAGTGGATTGAAAAGTGCCTTCATCAATACAGTTCACCATGCAGATCAATTAGGCGAAGAGTTGGACCGGGCTGATTTAGCAACAAGCTTTCAACAAAGTGTGATTGATGTACTTGCTGAGAAAACGGTACGTGCTTGTCATGAGTATGATATTAAACAATTAATTTTAGCCGGTGGTGTGGCAGCTAATAAAGGGTTACGTACAAGACTTGAATCTGATATGAAGAAAATGAATGATATTGAATTTGTGAAGGCGCCCATTAAATTATGTGGTGATAATGCTGCAATGATTGGTGCAGCAGGATATGTTGAATTTATTAAAGGTCAACGTGCAGGATTAAATTTAAATGCTGATCCTAGTTTAGAATTTGATTGGATAGTTTAATTATTATAAAATTAAAATAGAGATTTAGAGTTCGCCTTGTAATGCTAAACAGTTGTTTAACACTGGGGAGAACGCTAAATCTCTATTTTTTTGTAAATGGTTAATTTATATTTCTAAAATAATTTTTTGGTAAAATAAATTGGGATAGATAAACGAGTAATCCTAGTCCGAATAGAATAATAATTGTGGTTCCAAAAATAAAATCAAATTGTTGTAATTGATAGTACGCAATAATGCCAATTAACCACCAAATAATATTTAACCAATAAGGCAACGTTTTTTTCATAATAAAGTAAGTGACAAAAACAATTGCATATAATGGTGTAAAAACTGACGCGATAAAATATAAGAAATTTTGATAATTATCAATAGGAACTACCCATGCAATGACTAAGCCAAGCGCAACTATAATGATACTAATCAATTTCATATGTTTAAAGGAATGTATATTCTGAACGTTAATTGTTGCTGACATAACATCTAAAAATGTGGTTGTAACAGTTGAAAATATAATAATGAATAATGCGATTATACCTAAACCTGATGTAGCCAAGAACGAGGTAAAATCAGTGAATCCGGTTCTAGTTGTTAAAAGTAAGCCAATGGTAAACATGATTAAACTACCTAAAAAATAGCTAAACGAACTAACTGTAGACATAGCAAGTGGATGTTTTGTTGATTTTGTGTAATCACCTATTAGTGGTAGCCAAGATAACGCCATGGTGATATTTAATTCAACAGCTGATCCAAATGTCATATTTAAGCCATTGGAAGTATGTGAAACGGGTACTTTGAAAATTAAAAAAATCATGATACCTGCACCAATAACTAATAAATTAACAACAATTAAATTAATTCGATACAAACTATTTTCGCTAACTAATAACCAAATGATAATCAAAATAGCTATGACAAGTCCCATAATAATTGAATTTTTAAAATTAAGTAAGGAACTTGAAATACCATTCATTGCTGAAATTGCGTTGACGATCATAACAGCGGTCCAACCAATTAGTTGAATCAAATTGATAAGTGAAAATAAGAGCACACCTGTTGAGCCAAAAGCAACTTTAGTTGACTGAATGGCTGTCTGATGCTTTTTGGCACCAATATAACCAGCAGGTAGTAAGAAGAGACCACAACCAATTAAATGACCAATTAGAATTGCAAGGAAACCTTTAGAAAAGCCAAGTGGAGCTAGTAACATGCCCGTCATAATTTCGGCAATTGAAATGGCCGCACCTAGCCAAAGTAAAAATTGTCCACGTAATTCTTTAGTTTCTGTCATCTTAATCGTCCTCCAATTTAAAATAATGATTTATGGATTGAACTGTTTGTTCAATGTTCGGACTTTTAGCAATCAAGGAAATAACAGCAACTCCCGAAACAGTTGTAGTAGCCAGTTTGGCTAAATTATTTTCTGAAATACCACCAATTGCAACAATCGGGAGTTTACTAATTGATAGTAATTGATTTAAGCCAGCTATTCCGAGAGGCGCAGTCGCATCTGACTTTGATTTTGTAGGAAAGACAGGGCCACTACCAATATAAGCGATACCTGATAATTGATTGGCTTGTTTAATTTGATCGAGTGTTTGACAAGAAAGGCCAATCGCTAATTGACCCGCCGATTGATCTATCACATTTTGAATCTTTTGGTCATTTTGGCCAACGTGAATACCATCTGCTTGAATTTCAAGTGCTAAAGGTAGATCATCATCAATGAAAAAAGGAACTTGGTATTTTGTGCATAACCTCTGACATTCAATTGCGAGTGTCTTTTTTTGTATCCGGGTTAAAGGGGTTAAGAGATTTTTTTCTCTAAATTGGAAACAAGAAATGCCTGATTTTAACGCTCGTTCTAAAGTAGGTAGTAATTGATTGTCGGCGACGTCTTGAGTTCCTGCAATGAAGTAACTTGCTAACCATGATTGATTAAATGTCTTCATTTTGCGTTACCTCACGATATGCCCAATGATTTAATGGCCCGTGACCATGTCCAACGATAATACCGTTGCTAATTGTTGCTTCAACATATTTTTTAGACACTAAGATGGCCGTTTTAATATCTTGTCCTTTGGCAATTTCTGCTGCAATGCAGGCTGAGAGGGTATCACCAGTGCCATGAGTTCGAATTGTATCAATACGTTTCGAGCTCATCCAGAATGAATCGTTATCTTCTAATAATACAAAGTCATTTACGATATTTTCAGAGTTATAATGTCCGCCTTTAATGATGACGTTTTTTGCACCTAATAATTTAATCTTTTTTCCAGCTGCACTCATGTCTTCTTTTGAATTAATGGTCAAGCCAGTTATGACTTCAGCTTCTGGAATATTCGGGGTTACTACCGTGGCTAAAGGAATTAATTCTTCTTTGATTGTAACAACAGCATCCTCAGAAAGAAGTGTGGCACCGCCTTTTGCAACCATGACAGGGTCAACAATTAGGGGACCAAATTGATATTTTTTCAGATTTTTAACGACTACTTTAACGTGTTCTGAATCTGCAAGCATCCCTGTTTTGCATGCTTTAATGGCTAAATCATTTGCAATTGAGGCAAATTGTTCATTAATAATTTTAGCAGGGAGGGGAAGACTGTCTTGCACACCAAGTGTGTTTTGTGCAGTGATTGCGACGAGAACTGTTGCAGCATAGACATGCCGTTCTTGCATCGTTTTTAAGTCAGCTTGCATACCAGCGCCACCACTACTATCGGATCCAGCAATTGAAAGTGCTTGTGGAAAATCAGGCATTATAGGTCTCCTTTCATCGTTATCTGATTAGAAAGTTCATTTATCGTTATTAAATGTAGTTTATCAAGTAGGTTAACAATAAAACTACCTGGTTTTTCGGTAATTAACTCATCAGCAACAAGTTCACCAGTTGTTGCAAAGATAAGGCAGGCGATTCTTGCTGCTTCAAACTCATTATCTTTAGAGACAGCTGCAAACGCAGCAATTAAACTTGAAAGCATATCGCCTGAACCAACATGTGTTTGGAAAAGAGACGTTCCCTGTGTCACAGTTGCAACACGCTTTCCATCAGAAATATAGTCTGTAGGACCACTTAGAACAACCGTACAATTGTACCGTTTGGCTACAATTTTTGCGATTTCTGCTAAATCTGCAGAACCATTTCCTGCATCAATACCTTTTGCTTGCCATTCAACACCAGCTAATGCAGCAATTTCACCAGCATTACCGCGAATAAAATTAAAATGAAAATGCTCAAGCAAGTTTGTAATTACTTTTTGTCGGTAAGGCATGGCAACAGCAACTGGGTCTAGCACAAGTGGGATAGCTAAATCGTTTGCGATTTGACTAACCCTCTCAATGTAAGGTAATTCTGAACTTTTAAATGATCCCATATTGATTGTGGCAGCAGCAGAAATTTGTAACATTTCGGCTGCTTCTTCAATCGCACTGGGCATGATAGGGGAAGCGCCAATTGCGTTGAGTCCATTGGCAACGTCTTGAACCGTGATGTAATTAGAAATGTTGAAAATTACTGGGTTCTCTTCACGAAGTTTATCGAGTAGTTCTAATGGCATAACTTTCTCCTCTTGAGTACACAAAAACCCCACTCTTTGACAAAAAAATTGTAGAGTGGGGTCCTTCTTCACACTTTCCTACGCAAGTTTTGGCTTACAGGTTCGAAGGGATTAGGTTGAAAAAACCTATCTCAGTTCTTCTAAAGAACACCCCTAGTGTACTTATATTTTATTTTTAGATTACAACAAAAGAATAGGCTTTCATTCTTTAAATGTCAATAAATAAAAAAAAAAAAGCTAGCTTATTCTAAAGCTAAGCTAGCTTCTTCCCAATTAGTTTCTGCAGTCTCTATTGCAGTTTGAATAGATTGTAGTTCAGTTTGTAGTTCCTGAAGTTTATCTGCATCACTAAAAATAGTAGGTTGAGACATTTTTTCTTCAAGTTCTGTTTGATGAATTTCTAATTCACTTAATTCAGATTCTAAACGATCAATTTCACGTGTTAATTTACGTTGTTCCTTTTGCGTTTCTTTATTTTGTTGATAATTAGTTGTTGGTTTAACTTCAGGGACTTCTGAAGATGAGGCAATTTCAAGTGCCATTTTTTCGGCTGCGATAGCTTCTAATTCTTCTTTTTTATCAACATAATAATCGTAATCACCCATGTAGTAAGTAGAGCCTTCTTTTGAAACTTCAATAATACTTTCTGCAACTTTATTAATGAAGTAGCGGTCATGAGAAACAAGTAAGACAGTACCATCAAAGTTAGCAATCGCCTTTTCAAGGACTTCCTTACTATCAATGTCTAAATGGTTAGTGGGTTCATCAAAGATTAGGAAGTTATCTTTGTCCATTGCAAGTTTGGTCAAAGCAAGACGCGCTTTTTCACCACCACTTAAATTTGAGACACGTTTCAAAACGTCATCCCCAGAAAATAGAAATCCACCTAATAATGATCGAATATCTGTTTCAGGAGTTGAAGGATGATCATTCCAGAGTTCATCTAAAACAGTATTTTTATCTGTTAATTGATTTTGCTCCTGATCGTAGTAGCCAACATGAACATTAGCGCCAAGGAATGCTTCACCACGAATAAATGGAATTTGGCCTAAGATACTTTTAAGTAAGGTTGATTTTCCCACACCATTCGGGCCAACAATAGCTTGAACTTGATGCTTATGTAAATCAATTGAAACGGGTTCAGATAACACTTTATTATCGTAACCAACAGCTGCCCCGGCAACAGTTAAAACGATATTACCACTCTCATCTGCAGATTTAAAACTAAAACGAGGGGCTTTTTCGTCACCTTCTGGTCGGTCAAGTTTATCTAATTTTTCGAGTTGTTTACGACGACTTTGCGCTCGTTTTGTTGTTGAGGCTCGAACAATGTTTTTATTAACAAAATCTTCGAGTTTTTCAATCTTATCTTGTTGTTTTTCGAAAACTTTCCATTCTTGTTTTAAATTAGCTTCTTTTTTTACAATAAATTGGGAGTAGTTGCCATTGTAGTGAGTCGTTTCATTATGGCTCATATCATAAACTTCTGTCACAATTTTATCTAAGAAGTAACGATCATGAGAGACAATTAAGAGTGCCCCTGTATAAGTCTTCAAATAGCCTTCTAACCAAGTTAGTGTCTCAATATCTAAGTGGTTAGTTGGTTCATCTAAAATTAATAAATCACGTTTTTCTAAAAGTAATTTTGCTAAGGCTAAACGTGTTTTTTGACCACCAGAGAGAGTCCTAATATCGCGATTGAAATCTTCTTCATAAAATCTAAAACCATGTAAAACAGAACGGATTTCTGATTCATAACCATAGCCATTTTTTTCACTGAAATCATGTGAAACTTGATCATAGGTTGATAATAGTTTTTCAAATTTTTCAGAATCTTCTGCATTTTTAGGATCAGCAATTTGGGCTTCTAATGTATGAATTTGGATTTCCATTTTTTTTAAATAATCAAAAACACGACTCATTTCGTCCCAAATCGAACGTTCTGAAGTAACAGTTGTTGTTTGTGCTAAGTAACCGATGGTCATGCCTTTATGTTTAATGATTTGACCAGCATCAGTAGCCTCTTGATCAATAATCATTTTAATTAATGTTGATTTTCCAGCACCATTTCGACCAACTAGGGCTATCCTAGCATCGTCTTTGATATCCATATTTGCATTTTCAAAAAGAACATCTGCGCCAAAATAGCGAGCTGCTTGTTGTACTTGTAACAGAATCAAAATAATTCCACCTTTCTTTTAAAGTGACGATTGAATAATTAATACTAGACTATTCATAAGAATATGAGCAATCATTGACGTTTTGATGTCACCTGTTCGTTTGTAGAGGTAACAGAAAAGTAATCCAATTAAAAAGTAGATAGCTAAATGGCCATCATTATGTGCCAAACTAAATAATAAACTAGAAAGAATTGCGGCAGAAATAGGTGATATGAAACTTGCTAAATTGCCAAAAAAGACTTTTCTAAAAACGAGTTCCTCCATAATGGGAGCACCAAGTGAGACTGCCAACATATAATAAGGATATTTTGTAAAAATAGTCATAATTTCATTTGTATTTTGTGAGGGTACGGTCGTTTTTAAAATGGTGAATGAAATTAATTGAATAACTGTTTGGATTACTAACGTTAGAACGAATCCAAGAATACCCCACGAAATAATTTGTGACCATTTAGAGGAACCATCTATTGTATTTCTAGCACTGAAGTAATGATTTAACCAAATTAACAATATTGCTCCTAAAACATAATCAGCCGTCATTACTGGATAGATAACTGATTTTAAAGAAAATAGTTGATTCAGAATTGTTGGTAAAATAAAGATAACGAGGTAGCCTAATAAAATAGCGATTGAATTTTTACTAGTTGATTTTGACATGAGAACTCCTTTAACTGTAATTAGATAGTCGTGCATTTTTCTAGTGAATAAATTTGTATGATAAGTATAGCATAATTGACTAGATAGCGAATTCAATTCATATTAAAAATTCTATTAAATAAGAGCTGAAATGCTTGCAATTGTTTGAAAAATTGATTATAGTTAATTTTGTGATTAGCACTTAGGAAGATAGAGTGCTAAATAAAAGTGTTGGAGGGATAGAACGTGTTAAAACCATTAGCAGATCGTGTTATTTTAGAAGTAACAAAAGAAGAAGAAACAACAGTAGGCGGGATCGTCTTAGCAAGTAACGTACAAGAAAAACCACAAACAGGAAAAATTGTTGCAGTTGGTGATGGCCGTACGATGGATAACGGTGAAAAAATTGCTGTTGCTGTTAACGTTGGAGAGACCGTTTTATTTGATAAGTATGCTGGCTCAGAAGTTTCATTCGAAGGTAAAGACTACTTAATTGTTCATGAAAAAGATATCGTTGCAACAGTAGACTAATATAAATTTAAATTAAAGATGAGGTGGATTAATTATGTCAAAGGAATTAAAATTTTCTGAAGATGCTCGTTCAGCAATGCTTAGAGGTGTTGACCAATTAGCCAATACCGTTAAATCAACTTTAGGACCAAAAGGCCGTAATGTTGTTTTAGAAGAATCATATGGCTCACCAATTATTACAAATGATGGTGTAACAATTGCTCGTGCGATTGAATTAGAAGACCATTTTGAAAATATGGGTGCTAAATTAGTATCAGAAGTTGCTTCAAAAACGAATGATATAGCTGGTGATGGAACGACAACTGCTACTGTTTTAACACAAGCTATCGTCACTGAAGGTATGAAGAATGTGACAGCAGGTGCTAACCCTGTTGGGATTCGTCGTGGTATCGAAACTGCTACAAAAGCAGCCGTTGCTGAATTACATGAATTATCACACAAAGTTGAAACAAAAGAAGATATTGCTCAAATTGCTTCTGTATCTTCAGCTAATGAAGAAATTGGTGCTTTAATTGCTGACGCTATGGAAAAAGTTGGTAATGATGGCGTTATTACAATTGAAGAATCAAAAAGCATCGATACATCATTAGATGTCGTTGAAGGGATGCAATTTGATCGAGGTTACTTGTCACAATATATGGTAACTGATAACGATAAAATGGAAGCTAACTTAGAGACACCATATATTTTAGTAACGGATAAGAAAATTTCTAATATTCAAGAAGTCTTACCATTATTACAATCTATTGTGGAACAAGGTCGCCCATTGTTAATCATCGCCGATGATGTTGATGGGGAAGCTTTACCAACATTAGTATTGAATAAAATTCGTGGTACATTTAACGTTGTTGCAGTCAAAGCACCTGGATTTGGTGATCGTCGTAAAGCGATGCTTGAAGATATTGCCATCGTTACTGGTGCAACAGTGATTACTGATGAACTTGGTTTACAATTGAAGGATACAACAATTGAACAATTAGGTTCAGCTGGTAAAGTTAATATTACAAAAGAAAACACAGTTATTGTTGAAGGTTCTGGTGATAAAGCTAAAATTACAGAACGTGTTGGTTTGATTAAAAAACAAATCGATGAAACGACGTCTGAATTTGATCGTGAAAAATTACAAGAACGTTTGGCAAAATTATCTGGTGGGGTTGCTGTCATCAAAGTTGGTGCTGCAACTGAAACAGAATTAAAAGAACGCAAATACCGTATTGAAGATGCTTTGAATGCGACACGCGCTGCTGTCGAAGAAGGATTCGTTGCCGGTGGTGGTACTGCATTTGTTAACGTTATTAGTAAAGTTGCTGCACTTGAAGCAGTTGGCGATGAATTAACGGGTATCAAGATTGTTCAACGTGCTTTGGAAGAACCAGTACGCCAAATTGCAAAGAATGCTGGACTTGAGGGTTCAGTTATTGTTGAAAAACTAAAATCAGAAAAACCTGGTATTGGTTTTAACGCAGCAACAAATGAATGGCAAGATATGATTGAAGTTGGGATTGTTGATCCAACTAAAGTGACACGCTCAGCATTGCAAAATGCAGCTAGTGTCTCAGCCTTATTATTAACAACTGAAGCAGTTGTTGCAGATAAACCAGAACCAGTATCTGCAGCTGATCCACAACAAATGCCTGGTGGTATGGGCGGTATGATGTAACCCATTTGTCATAAAAAATGATGAAAATTTAAGAGCTATTAATCCGTGTTATTCTGGGATTAGTAGCTCTTTTTTTATGCTGAAAATAAAGTTTGTTTGCAGTATTGTATATTTAAAAATAAACGAGTAAAATAGAGTGAATTCGGTGAATAGAAATTAGTAATTAAAATAACTATTCAGTAAAATAAATGCGCTGTTTTGGCATCATTTATGAATGGATTTTTAAATATAGAACATAAGGGGTAAAGAGAAATGCGTCGTTATTTAAAGAGACTTTTAATTGGGAAGCCATTAAAATCTTCTGAAGAAGGAGATCAACAATTATCAAAATTTAAGGCATTAGCGCTCTTATCGTCAGATGCACTCTCATCTGTGGCGTATGGTACGGAACAAATTGTTACCGTTTTAGTGGGCTTTTCAGCAATGGCAATCTGGTATTCATTACCAATTGCATTGTTAGTCTTAGTTTTATTGGCTTCAATTACAATTTCGTATCGCCAAATTATCCATGCTTATCCTAAGGGTGGAGGCGCGTATGTTGTCTCAAGTAAAAACTTAGGTAAAAATGCTGGATTAATTTCTGGTGGATCGCTTTTAATTGATTATATGTTGACAGTAGCGGTTAGTGTTTCCGCAGGGACTGAGGCATTGATTTCTGCGGTACCTTCGTTATATGGACATCAAGTAGCAATCTCAGTGGTTATTATTATTTTGGTAATGGCAATGAACTTACGAGGCTTGCGGGAATCAGCTTCATTCTTAACTATTCCTGTTTATCTTTTCGTGGTTATGATTATATTGATGTTACTAGTTGGTGGTTATAATATTATGACAGGTCAAGTACCTTACCACGCAACAGCTGCTGTGGGTACGGCCGTTCCTGGAATTACACTAGCCTTACTTTTGAAAGCATTCTCATCGGGATCATCTTCATTAACTGGTGTTGAAGCAATTAGTAATGCAGTGCCTTTCTTCAAAAAACCACATGCTAAAAATGCTGCTGCTACTTTAACAATTATGGCGACGCTTTTGGCAGTCTTCTTTGGTGGAATAACATTCTTAAACTATTGGTATGGCATTATTCCTACTGAAAAAGTAACTGTTCTTTCACAAATTGCACAAACAACATTTGGACAAGGTATTTTGTATTACGTTTTCCAATTTTCAACAGTATTGATTTTAGTATTAGCTGCAAATACAGGTTTCTCGGCATTTCCAATTTTAGCGTTTAATTTAGCTAAAGATAAATTTATGCCTCATTTGTATATGGATAAAGGTGATCGATTAGGCTACTCTAACGGAATTATCACGTTAGCGGCCGGATCAATTATTTTAACATTTATATTTAATGGATCAACGTCATTATTAATTCCATTATATGCGGTAGGTGTGTTTATTCCGTTTACGTTGTCTCAGACAGGGATGATTGTAAAATGGTATCATGATCGCCCAAAAGGTTGGATTATGAAAGCCTTTTACAATTTCTTAGGGGCCTTTATCTCATTTAGTATTTTGTTGATTCTCTTTAGATATCGCTTATCAACAGTATGGCCATTCTTTATTATCATGCCAGTTATGTATATTATATTCTATAAAATAAATGATCATTACAATAAAGTTGCCGAACAATTACGTTTAACAGAAGAAGCAGAAATTCATGATTACGATGGCTCCACAGTTATCGTGTTAGTTAGTTCTGTAACGCATGTTACAACGGGTGCAATTAATTATGCACGTTCAATTGGTGACTACGTAATTGCAATGCACGTTTCTTTCGATACAAATCCGGAAAAAGAACATGAAACGGAACGTGAATTTAAAGAACGTTTCCCTGGTGTTCGTTTTGTTGATTTACATTCGTCATATCGTTCAATTGCTTCACCTGTTGTGAAATTTACAGATGTTATTGCTAAGAATGCCGCTGCTCGTAACTTCACAACGACAGTCTTAGTACCACAGTTTGTTCCAAGAAAACCATGGCAAAATATTCTTCATAATCAAACGAGTTTAAGATTGAGAACGGTCTTAAATTCTCGCGAGAATATTATTGTTGCAACATATAATTATCATTTGAAAAAATAAACATTGAAAAGTATCAATTAAATTTAATTGATACTTTTTTTGTATTTATTTAACAACGTGGTATAGTTAAGACTACTATGACAGAATATTTTTAAGGAGAGATATCAAAATGTTTCCAATTATCGTAGCATTTTTCGCAACAGCGCTTATCTCCGCGTTGCTAACTCCCGTTATTAGACTATTTTCAATTAAAATTGGAGCAGTCGATGTTCCAAATAATAGACGAGTAAATAAGGTTTCAATGCCTACAATGGGTGGATTAGCCATTTTTATAGCTTTTAACTTTACGAATTTTTTTATTTTAAAAAATCAATATCCAATAAAAATGTTAGTGACACTGTTTGTTGCTGAATTGGTAATTATTATCACCGGTGTTTTAGATGATAAGTTTGAATTAAAACCACGCCAAAAGATGTTTGGCATCACAGTTGCCGCCTTGATCGTCTACTTTTTTTCAAATATGCGAATGACGACATTCACTTTACCTTATTTTGGTATTATTAATTTAGGATGGATGAGTTTCCCTATTACAATTATTTGGATTTTAGCTATTACAAATGCTATTAATTTAATAGACGGATTAGATGGCTTAGCAACTGGGGTTTCCATTATTGATTTATTTACAAGTGGTTTGGTAGGCTATTTCTTTTTAGTTAATACAAATAGTTATATTGCAATTATGATGTTTACGCTGGTTGCTGCTCTGATTGGATTTTTGCCATATAATTTCTTTCCAGCTAGAATCTACTTAGGGGATACAGGCGCGTTATTTATTGGATTTATGATTTCAGTATTCTCTTTATCTGGACTTAAAAATGCAACTTTTATTTCTATTATTGTGCCTGTTTTAATATTGGGTGTACCAATTACGGATACTGTTTATGCAATGTTACGCCGGATTTTAAATAAAAAGCCTATCTCTCAAGCAGACAAACATCATTTACATCATCGTTTGATGCAAATGGGGTTAACGCATCGACAGACAGTATTAGTTATATATGGCATTGCGTTAATTTTTTCATTTATTTCATTACTTTATCCAATATCATCAATTTGGGGTTCAATACTAATGTCAGTTGCGACATTAGTGGGACTAGAACTATTCGTAGAGTCCATCGGATTAGTTGGATCTAAACGAAAGCCACTGCTAAATTGGATTAAAAGAATTGTTAAAACGATGACTTCAAAAAAATAGATAGTAAAAAGGATGTCCAGTAATTGGGCATCCTTTTTACTTAACTTGAATTTCATTATATAAATCTTGGCCTAATTTAAAAGTTATTTGGTTATTGAGTAGGTTGATTAGTTGATCTTGTAAGGTTAATATCAAATTTTTATCAACTGCTAAAGTTATTTCTACTGTTTCAAGATAGGTTGTGTGTTGGATTATAATTGAATTTTTTTCAAGATAATTTTCAAGTTTTCCAACATTTTGGTAAGCAATTTGGCAAATAAGTTCGGTTTGTAAAATACGTTCAACGATACCAATTTGTTCAATCGTCTGCGAAGCAGCATTACTATAAGCACGGATTAAACCACCAGCACCTAGCTTAATACCACCAAACTTTCGACTAACAACGATACAAATATTTTTAAGCTGATTTTTTTTAATAACTTCTAGAATGGGAACACCAGCCGTTCCAGAGGGTTCACCATCATCGCTTTGACGTTGGATTTCAGACTCAGTACCAAATGTGTATGCAAAACAGTGATGTCTTGCTTTAGGTTCTAATTTCTTGACTGATTCAATAAAAGCAACTGCATCAGATTCTGTCGCGATTCGAGTGACACGACAAATGAAGGAAGACTTCTTTTCAATTAATGTGGCTAAACCAGATTCTTTAATTGTTAAATAATTTTTTGACATAATTAAGGTTCCTTTGCGTATTTAAACTTATTGAAGGGATTGAGGAGAATGACACTTTCAAGTTTGTATGGTCGTTTAATAACTGATTCAGAAATTGACGAAACTATTAATTTAGATGAACTTACGTCGTACCCAGGAATTAGTATTGAAGATAAACAATTAATCTGTCGCAGATGCCTTTCACAACTTAATTTAAAGGAAAATAAATTACAAGGTGACCGGTACTATTGTTCATACTGTATGATATTAGGACGTATTTCAACTACGACTACACTTTATACTATACCTGAACCCAACTTGTTTTCAACTCAAAAAGGGAGTCCATTGACGTGGAATGGAGAATTAACGACTAGCCAAGAAATATGTGCTAATGAAGTGAAACAAATTTTTAAAAATTCGGGTGCCCGGCATTTACTGTGGGCGGTAACCGGCGCTGGTAAAACAGAAATGCTATTCAAAGGTATTGAAGCTGCTATTATGGATGGTAAGCGCATCTGTTTAGCATCACCACGGGTCGATGTTTGTATTGAATTATTTCCGAGATTGCAGGCAGCATTTCAAAATATTGATATTTGTTTGCTGCACGGAAAGACAACGGAACCATACCGTTATACCCAACTAGTCATCTGTACAACACATCAATTGTTAAGATTTCATAAAGCGTTTGACGTTATGATAGTTGATGAGGTAGATGCCTTTCCATATGCACAGAATCAATTACTGCTTCAAGCAACAACACAAGCAACTAAACAAAAAGGGGCAAGTTTATTTTTAACGGCAACCCCAAGTGAGGATCTGTTAAAGGAGGTTCGCTTAAAACAATTAACGGTTAGTTATTTACCAATACGCTTTCATGGTCAATTATTGCCTGAAATTAAAATTAAATTTGAAAAAGCGTGGGAAAAGAATTTAAAAAAAGGACGTTTACCCAAAAAATTAACACTGAAAATGACAGAGTGGCTAAAACGTAAGGATCCATTTTTAATTTTTGTGCCGAAAATTTGGTTATTGGAACCAGTAATGGAAGCATTTAAAAAGAAGTTTCCTAATTTAAAGGGGGACACTGTTTATTCTGAAGATCCAGATAGACTAGATAAAGTTAAGGCAATTAGAACAGGCGAACTACGGTATCTAATCACAACAACAATTTTAGAACGTGGTGTGACATTTGCTAATCTGGATGTTTTTGTTCTGGGTGCAGATGATAAAACTTTTTCAACGGCAGCGTTAGTTCAGATTGCTGGCAGAGTGGGACGTAATGTCAATCGTCCGTTTGGTGACGTTATCTTTTTATGTTGTGACTACACGATTTCAATAAAAAAGGCAGTTGGACAAATAAAAACGATGAATCGTAAAGCAAGGAAATTAAAGATATGAGAAACTGTCAGATTTGTCATAATACATTTAGTCAAAAATTAACGCTAGCATTTATATTATCGACTAAACCTTATGAAAAAAAGATAGTTTGTAAGAGATGCCAGGAGCAGTTACGATTGATTAATACTCAGTTAGCCTGTAGAGGATGCGGTCGAGAACAAAATAGGCCACAATTATGTGCGGATTGTAAGAAATGGCAACTTATTTATCCTAATTTAAATTTTCAGAATCAAGCGTTGTACATTTATAATGATTTTATGAAAGATATCATTAAAAATTATAAGTTTAATGGTGATTATCAGCTGAGAACTATTTTTCAAGTACAATTAAAGCACAAAATAGAAACAATTGATTTTGATTACCTCGTGGTGATACCTGTTGATTCTGAAACGTTAAATAATCGAGGATTTAATCAAGTCTGTGGTCTTTTAGATATTAAGCATGATCATTTTTTAGTGCGAAATAATACGGTTAAAGAAAAACAATCGCATAAAAATAGGCAACAAAGGCTTGAATTAATTCAACCGTTTGAACTTAGTCCAGATTGCCCAGATTTATCGGATAAAGTTGTTTTGATTGTGGATGATATTTATACTACCGGCCGAACACTATTTTATGCCCATATTTTGTTAGCACAAAATGCTAAAAGCATTAAGAGTATTACCCTTGCAAGATAATGAACAATAGGTACAATTTTTAAATAAATTAGTATGATATATTTAAGCAAAAGTTAAAATGACTGTTAACGATTACAATGGCGTTTTAAATAGATTTGTTAAGGGATATCATTTGTAAATTTAAGTCTATTCGCTTATAATTAAATCAAGCGGTAAGGTAATTAATAGTTTCGTTACCTGCTGTAGATTGAAGGGAGAGTTTATTATGTTAAAATACAATATTCGCGGTGAAAATGTTGAAGTTACAGATGTTACTAGAGATTATGTTGAAAAGAAATTATTTAAATTAGAAAAATACTTTACTGATACATCTAATTCAACGGCCCATGTTAATTTAAAAGTTTATTCAGATAAAACGGCCAAAGTTGAAGTGACAGTTCCGATGCCTTCTCTCGTCCTTCGAGCTGAAGAAACATCACAAGATTTACTTTCAAGTGTTGATCTTGTGACTGATAAATTAGAACGTCAAATTCGCAAATATAAAACTAAAATTAATCGCCAATCAAGAGGCAAGGGAATTAAAGATATTGAAATTCGTAATGAAATTGCTGATGAAGAATCAGATTCTATTGATGAAGTAAGCAAATTTGATGTTGTTCGGACAAAGCATGTTTCTTTAAAACCAATGAATAGTGAAGAAGCTATTTTACAAATGGATATGTTGAGCCATAACTTCTTTATTTACGAAGATGCTGATACAGAGGGTATTAACATTGTTTACAAACGTAAAGATGGTCGCTATGGTTTAATTGAAGCTGAAGATTAAACTAACCTTGAAAAGCCTGTTGAGTAAGTTAACTACTCAGGGCTTTTTTGTTATTTTAGTTTAAAATTTATTGATTTAGTGATACTATAAAAAATGATATTATAATTAAAAATAATTCAATAAATGTGTTTGATATATAAGGGGAAAAGCTAAATGGCAAATGTATTAAGACAATGGGTTGAAAGTGATAATCGTGAATTAAGAAAACTAGGCAAAATAGCCGATAATATTGAAAATATGGCCGACGAGATGGCTTTATTATCTGATGATGAACTAAAAGCTAAAACACCTGCTTTTAAAGCAAGATATCAAGAAGGTGAAACGCTTGATGATCTTTTACCAGAAGCATTTGCAGTGGTACGAGAAGCCGCAAAACGTGTGTTAGGACTATACCCATTCCGTGTGCAAATGATTGGTGGAATGGTTTTAAATAATGGTGATATTGCGGAGATGAAAACTGGTGAAGGTAAAACTTTAACAGCTACTATGCCCGTTTATTTAAATGCAATTTCAGGTCTAGGTGTTCATGTTGTTACTGTTAATGAATATTTATCAAGCCGTGATGCAACAGAAATGGGCGAATTATATTCATGGTTAGGTTTAACTGTCGGATTGAATATTAACGAAAAAACAGCTGAAGAAAAGCGCGAAGCCTACGCAGCTGATATTACCTATTCAACAAATAGTGAATTAGGCTTTGATTACTTACGTGATAACATGGTTGTTTATCGTGAAGATATGGTTCAAAGACCTTTAAACTATGTTATCGTCGATGAAGTTGATTCAATTTTGATTGATGAAGCTAGAACACCGTTGATTATTTCTGGTCAAGCTGAAAAGACGACTGCCATGTATGTTCGTGCAGATCGTTTTGTTAAAACGTTAACTGAAGAAGAAGACTATAAAATTGATCTTGAATCAAAATCAATTTCATTAACCGAAGAAGGAATTCGTAAAGGTGAAAAATATTTTGGACTAGATAATTTATATGATACAGATAATACAATTTTGACTCATCATTTGGATAATGCATTACGGGCTAATTTTGTTATGCTACGTGATAAAGATTATGTTGTACAAGATGGTGAAGTTATGATTGTTGATCAATTTACTGGTCGTATTATGGAAGGTCGTCGTTATTCTGATGGTGTTCATCAAGCTATCGAGGCTAAAGAACATGTTGAAATTGAAGACGAAACTAAAACAATGGCTAACATCACTTACCAAAATTTCTTTAGAATGTACAAGAAATTATCTGGTATGACGGGTACTGCTAAAACTGAAGAAGAAGAATTCCGTGAAATTTATAATATGGAAGTTGTTCAAATTCCAACGAATAAACCTATTATTCGTGATGATAAAGCAGATTTATTGTATCCATCTTTAAATAGCAAATTTAAAGCTGTCATTGCTGATATCAAAGAACGCCATGAAGCTGGTCAACCTATGTTGATTGGTACTGTAGCAGTTGAAACGTCAGAATTATTGGCACAAATGTTAGATGATGCTGAAATTCCACATGCTGTCTTAAATGCTAAAAATCATGAACGTGAAGCTGAAATCATTTTAAATGCTGGACAACGTGGTGCTGTTACCATAGCTACGAATATGGCCGGACGTGGAACTGATATTAAATTAGGCCCTGGCGTTAAAGAAATTGGTGGATTAGCTGTTATTGGTACAGAACGCCATGAATCTCGTCGTATTGATAATCAACTTCGTGGCCGTGCTGGCCGTCAAGGGGATGATGGGATGACACAATTCTATCTTTCTTTGGAAGATGATTTGATGTTACGATTCGGTTCAGAACGTATTAAGAGCTTCTTAGAACGTATGAACATTACTGAAGATGACGCTGTTATCCAAAGTCGTATGATTACAAAACAAGTTGAATCAGCACAAAAACGTGTCGAAGGTAATAACTATGATACACGTAAAAATGTTTTACAATATGATGATGTTATGCGTGAACAACGTGAGGTTATTTATAACCAGAGACAACAAATTATTATGGAAGAAAAAACATTAAAACCTGTTATTATGCCTATGATACAACGTACTGTTAATCATATTGTTCAGATGCACACGCAAGGTGACCAAAATGAATGGAATTTACAAGCTATTGTAGATTTTGCTGTCTCTTCAATGGTTAATGAAGACAGTATCTCATTGGCAGATTTAGAAGGTAAAGATGCTAACCAAATCGAAGCCTACTTGGTCGACCGCGCTGAAAAGAACTATGAAATTAAAGAAGATCAATTAGTTGATGCAGCACAAATGCTTGAATTTGAAAAAGTGGTTGTGTTACGTGTTGTTGATGATAAATGGACAGCGCATATTGATGCAATGGATCAACTTCGTCAGTCTATTGGACTACGTGGCTACGGACAATTAAACCCTCTAGTTGAATACCAATCAGATGGATTTAGAATGTTCGAAGAAGTCGTTGGAGCAATAGAATTTGAAGTGACACGTTTATTTATGAAAGCTGAAATCAGACAAAATATTAAACGTTAATCAAAAAGTTAATCAGAGAACATTATTAAAGAGTCACTTCCGAATTCGATAGAGTTTGAAGGTGACTCTTTTTAGTAAATTAAGGAGAAAATTGATGGAATTAAGCGATTATAGGAAACAAATTAATGAAATGGAACAAAAAATAACTAACTTCAGGGGGTCTCTTTGACTTAGAGACGCTGAATGAACGTATTTCTGAAAATGAAGAACGAATGGCTAACCCAGATTTTTGGAATCACCAAGAAGAAGCACAAAAAGTTATTGACGAAAACAATCAATTAAAAGGTAAATATGATGCGTTTCATGATTTAGAGAGTAAGGTATCAGAATTACAAGTCATGCTTGAATTATTACAAGAAGAAAATGATAATGATATGCTAATAGAATTTGATGACTTGTTTAACGAGACAAAAAAAGCACTCGACAAGTATCAATTACGATTATTATTGAATGAACCTTATGATAGCAGAAATGCTATTTTAGAAATCCATCCAGGTGCAGGAGGTACCGAATCTCAGGATTGGGGATTAATGTTACTTAGAATGTATACGAGATGGGCTGAAAAAAGTGGGCTAATCGTCGAAACAGTAGATTATCAATCTGGCGATGAAGCGGGATTGAAAAGTGTGACGCTTCTTATTAAGGGAGTAAACGCGTATGGTTATCTTAAGAGTGAAAAAGGGGTGCATCGATTAGTTCGTATTTCACCTTTTGATGCTGCTGGTCGACGCCACACGTCTTTTGCATCTGTTGATGTGATGCCAGAGTTGGATGATTCAGTCGAAATAGAATTAAATCAAGATGATATCAGAATGGAAGTATTTAGATCATCCGGAGCTGGTGGACAACATATTAATAAAACATCTTCAGCAGTTAGATTAATTCATATTCCAACAGGGATAGTAACTTCGAGCCAAGCGCAGCGGTCACAATTTCAAAATAGGGCAACGGCTGAAAGTATGATGAAATCTAAGTTATATCAACTTGAAATGGAAGCAAAAGAAAAAGAACGTGCTGCCATTCAAGGTGAACAAATGGATATTGGATGGGGGTCGCAGATTCGATCATATGTGTTCCACCCATACTCAATGGTTAAGGATCATCGTTCCGATTTTGAGACTGGTAATGTTCAAGCGGTAATGGACGGTGATATAGATGGATTTATTAATGCTTATTTACAGTGGAAATTAAAAAATGAAAATCCAAGTTAAAAAATGAAACTTAATTGTAAGACTACTGCAATATAAAGGTAAATAATCATGCTATAATGAAAATGTTATGAAAATAGACACAGGAGGATTCACTGTTTGATAGAATTTAAAAATGTATTTAAACAATATTCTGATGATATTATTGCAAGCAATGATATTAATCTTCGAATTGACCAAGGTGAATTCGTATATGTGGTTGGACCTAGTGGTGCCGGAAAGTCGACATTTATAAAAATGATGTACCATGAAGAACAAGCAACATCTGGTGAAATCACAGTAAATGATTTTCATTTAGAAACGATGAAACCAAAAGAAGTACCATTTTTACGAAGAGATTTAGGAATTGTATTCCAAGATTTCAAATTATTACCTCGTTTAACAATTTTTGAAAATATTGCATACGCGTTAGAAGTTATTGAAAAAGAACCTGCAGAAATTAAAGAACGTGTTGATTACGTGCTAGATCTTGTTGATTTGTCTGACAAGGCGGATAAATTTCCGGAAGAATTATCTGGTGGTGAACAACAAAGAATTGCGATTGCACGTGCAGTTGCAAATAAACCAGAAGTCTTAATTGCTGATGAACCAACGGGGAATTTAGACCCTGAAACGTCAGATGATATTATGTCAATTTTAGAAAAAGTTAATGAACAAGGGACAACAGTTATCATGGCAACTCATAATAGTATTATTGTGAACAAATATCCACATCGTTTGTTGGCTATTGAAGATGGCCGTATTGCCCGAGATGAAGAAGGAGGAAAATACGGTTATGAAAATGAGAACGTTTAGGCGTCATTTTGGTGAAAGTATTAAGAGTTTACGTCGTAATGGATGGATGTCTGTTGCTGCTATTAGTGCTGTTACTGTAACGTTAATTTTGGTTGGGGTGTTACTTTCAATCTTAATGAACGTAAATAAATTAGCATCTGATGTTGAGAACGATGTTCAAGTCAGAGTGTTTGTTGAACGAAAGACAACAAAGAATCAACAGGCTGATTTGAAAAAGAAACTTGAAAGTTATTCAGAAGTTAAAAAAGTTACTTTTTCAAGTAAAAAGGAGCAATTACAACAAGTTGTTGGTAGTTATGGTAATGAATTTAAGTTATTTGGTGGGGATGATAATCCACTATATGATACATTTGATGTTCAAACTAAAAAACCAAAACAAACTGAGCAAATTGCAAAACGTGCTAAAAGTTTAGATTATGTAAATGATGCTAGTTTTGGGGGCACATCTGCTAAAAAACTATTTAAAGTAGTTGGTAATATCCAAAAATGGGGTATGATTATTAGTGCTTTACTCCTCTTTGTTGCAGTATTCTTAATTTCTAACACGATTAGAATCACAATTTTATCTCGAAGAAATGAGATTGGAATTATGCGTCTAGTAGGTGCGACGAATGGATTTATCAGATGGCCGTTTTTACTTGAAGGTGCATGGACTGGGCTTTTAGGTGCTATCATTCCAATTATTTTAGTTGATTTTGGCTATATTTGGATTTATAACGGTTTACAAGTTTCGTTGGCATCAACTAGTTATCAATTATTAACACCAGGAACTTTCTTGGCAGAAATTGATTTATTATTAGTGTCAATCGGGATAATTATTGGTGCTTTAGGATCGTTCGTTTCAATGCGTCGTTTCCTTAAAATTTAATTAAATTTTAAAAGACTGATTTTGCTAAATGCAAAATTCAGTCTTTTTTGTTATTATGATTATCTTTTTTGAATCATGACAAAGCATGATATAATTTGAGTACTATATATTAAAGAAAATAGGTGCATTTATGGTAACGCTTAAAATTATTGGAAACTTTTTCATGCAACCAACGCTTTGGTTAGCAATTATACTGATTTATGGTATGTATACACGAAGAATTAAAAAAGAGAGACAAGCATTTAGAACAGCTGTCGATAGTGATTTTTATGAGGGACGTCATGCAATAAAAGTAGGCTTTATTTTTAGTATTATTGGATCAATGTTACTATTTGGACTAGGTGTTATGTTGCCTATTAACTGGGTAGTTATTTATGCTATTTTTATGATTTTAGGACTACTACTATACCCAGTATTTGATGCTATCTTTCCGCTATTTATTATATCGGGACTAGTATATGGGATGACTAAATCTCAATTAAGTAATTTTGAAATATTTAAATATGAAGAATTTCACGTTGAATTTACGACAGGGATTCTACTGATAGGGACAGTCATTTTATTTATAACTGCTTGTGCGCTGTATTTATTCAGAAATAGTCCCTTATCGCCGAACACACAGTCAGGTAAACGAGGGCGAAATATATCGTCGTTTAGTATGAAGGATCTGTATCTGGTGCCACTTGTAATTCTAACACCGGGTGATCAATTCCATAGTGTACTCTCTTGGTGGCCAATTATTCATATAGCAGGTACAGAATTTAACATCATTATTTTACCATTAATTGTTGGGCTATCATTACGTATCTATAAAGAAATACCAAGAGTAGCTATCAAATTTATAAAAAAACAATACTTATATTTAGCTTTTATAGGGACAGGTTTAGCGATAATGGCTATATTTATACCAATAATGGGGATATATGGATTAATTGTTCTATTAGTTGCGTATTGTATCAGCCAATATATGATCAAACGCCATGATAATAAACAAGAAAAATGGTTTGCAGAATCCAATGAAGGAATATTAATTGTAGGGGTACGCCCAGGTACGCCAGCTTCAAAGATGGACGTAGAGGTTGGTGATGTGGTCGTTCAATGTAATGGCATTGAAGTTAGAAACGAAACCGAATTGTATGAAGCATTACAGAGTAGCTCAACGTATTGTCGATTAAAAATTAGGACATTTAGTGGAGATACAAAAATAACAGAAAGTGCGATATTTTCAGACTCACCATATGAAATAGGGTTAGTCATAATTAAATAAATTTAGTTATCAGGGGGATAAATAATGAAAAAAATTTTAGTTGTAGATGATGAACCAGCAATTGTTACGCTGTTAACGTATAATCTAGAAAATGCGAACTATGAAGTGCATGTAGCAATAGATGGGCCTAGTGCATTTAAAAAAGCAACAGAACAAAATTTTGATTTCATTATTCTCGATTTGATGCTGCCTGGTTACGATGGTATCGAAGTTACAAAAAAATTAAGACAAGAAAAAGTAAAAACGCCAATAATCATTTTAACGGCTAAAGATGATGAATTGAATAAAATAATTGGTTTAGAAATTGGTGCAGACGATTATATGACTAAACCGTTTAGTCCAAGAGAAGTAATAGCAAGAATTAAGGCTATTTTGAGACGTACTGAACATGACTCATCTAAGGATGAACAAATTGATAATGAAGTGAGAGAATTTAAAGATTTTAAAATTGATTTTTCTAACTATTCAGTTTATAAAAATGATGAAAAAGTTGCATTAACACCAAAAGAGTTCGAACTTTTAGTATATTTTATTAAACGAACAGGACGTGTGCTAAGTAGAGAAAAGTTATTGAGCGGTGTTTGGGGATACGATTATGAAGGGCAAACAAGGATGATAGATATGCATGTGAGCCATTTACGCGAAAAATTAGAAGTAGATGCTAAAAACCCCCTATATTTAAAGACAGTTCGAGGATTTGGCTATAAGTTTGAGGAGAATAAATGAAACAAAAACTAAAATGGATAATTACGACGTTAATCTTGTTGCTAAATTTAACATTTAGTATGACACTTCTATGGGATGTATCCGGGAAACTTTTTAGTAAGAATAGTATTATTGGAGTAAGTGTGTTGAGTTTGATTGAAATAGCTATACTTTATAAAATAGCATCTAAAGCAGGTGCTGAGTCCGAATTAATGGCTAATATATTGAATAGTTTAGTCAATAAAGGAGATTCTTATCATGTATTACTAGATACAGATAGTCCCAATTTTGAATTATCGAAAGCCATTAATCGTGTTGAAAGTTATCAAAAGAAAAGAAATATTCACTATCAGGTACAAAATAATAACTATCTAAAATTAATTGAACATTTGACAGTTGGGGTTATGCAAATTGATCATAAAAGACAAGTACTAGTCGTAAATGATATGATTTCTAAATTATTAGGCCAACAGATAGAAAGTAAGCAACATTCATATATTGATGATATTAAAACATACAAATTGAGTGGACTAATTGAAAAAGCCATTAAAACACAAGATAAGCAAAGAGATGAAGTTGAAATTGCCAATACAAACAGAGTGGTTGATGCAACGGTCGTCTATATAGCAAATAACAATGTAGAATTTCAAGTAATCGTAATTTTATATGATATAACTGAGCTGAAATTATTAGAGAAAATGCAAAATGAATTTGTCGGAAATGTGAGTCATGAATTGAAAACACCAGTAACAGCAATTAAAGGATTTGCTGAAACTCTTTTAGAAGAATCTGTTGATTCAAGTACAACTAACAAATTTTTAAATATTATTTATGACGAAAGTGAAAAATTAGAAGTATTAATTCAAGAGATATTAAAATTAGCAAAAGGGCAAAAACCCAAAGAAAATATTTCGAGTTTCAATTTAGATGCTATGATAAATTATGAGTTAGATTTATTAAGTAGTACTATTAAAAGTAAAAATTTAATAGTAGACAAGAGAATAACAAAAGATCTTTATGTAAAGTTTGATAAAAATAAGATAGCCACTATCTTAGGTAATTTATTGCAAAACGCTGTTAAATATAATGTTGATAATGGGCGTATGGTAGTTGAAGTAGGCAAAATAAAGACAAGATTTTTTATAGCAGTATCAGATACTGGTATTGGTATTTCAAATCAAGACAAAAAAAGAATATTTGAACGTTTCTATAGAGTAGATCCGTCTAGAAATAAACAAATAGAAGGTAATGGGCTTGGCCTCGCTATTGTGCAGGAACTAGTGACATCAATGGGTGGAGAGATTAGTGTGAAAGATTCGAATGATAAGGGGACTGAAATTACGATTTATTTGTAATATTAAGAGATATTCACATAAATAGACTTGACCAAGAAAAAGAAAGCTGATATATTTAATAAGTGCTATTGAGGCGATAATGAATATCGCAAATAA
>NZ_JBXAXZ010000010.1:0-19898 GCF_056782055.1 Dellaglioa sp. CoH-57-MRSF-16
GGACATACAAAAATCCCTCCATGATTATCGGATGAAATTATATTATTTCATCTGACAACCATAAAGGGATTATTACATCACTCAATCTGAAGTTGTTGGAACCTTTTTAAGTTTTTCTTTAAGTCGCAATAAAAAATTTTAAGAATACTTGTGCAATACTAAAATAAATTAACACAGAAGTTAAATCACTCAATGTCGAAATAAATGGCCCTGATGCAACTGCTGGATCAACACCAATTTTATCCATTAAAATTGGTATAAAACTACCCGCTAAATTTGCCACCGTAATAGCGCACATCATTGCAAGTCCTATCACCATCCCGAGAACAAAGTTACCCTTCCAGAGTCCGACAATTAAAGTGACGGAAATACCCGTTACAACCCCAATTACTAATCCAGTGAAAACTTCACTTATAATTAGTCTAAGCACACTTTGTTCATTGTCATCTTTTACAGCTAGGCGTCGAACAGCAACAGCTAAACTTTGTGTTCCGGCATTACCGGCCGTTCCTGTAATCAATGAAATGAAGACAGCTAAAATACTTGCTTCACTCAGTAACCCTTCAAAATGACTAACTAAACTTGCCGTTGACATACCTAAAAATAATAACGTTATCAACCATGGCAAACGTTTTGATGCTGCTTTAAATGGATTTTCTGTTTGATCTTCAGTATCGACACCGGCCAAACCAGAGTAATCCTCAGCCGATTCTTCATCAATAACATCAATAATATCATCAACAGTAATCACACCAATTAATTGTTCATCATAATTTGTAACTGGCATTGCTAAAAAGTTATAATCCCGAATCATCTTGGCAACGTCTGCTTGATCGTCATCAGCTTTAACAGACATAACTGGTGTCGTCATGATATCTCCAATTAACGCCTTCTCATTACTCATTAATAAATTACGTAATGTTACAATCCCCATCAAACGCTGATCATTATTAATAACATAATCATAGTAAATTGTTTCCGCATCACTTGCTTCTTCTCTTAAAGTACGCATTGCAGAACTCACTGTTTGATCTGAGGTTATTGAGGCAAAATCAGTTGACATAATAGCACCAGCTGTCTTATCTTCATAATGCAGCAGACTTTTTATTTCATAGGCCTTATCTTTATCCATCAGACCTAAATATCTCGCTAATTTATGCTGATCCAGTTGTCCCAACAGGTCAACCTCATTATCAGTGTACATATTATCTAATAACTCAGCCACATACTTTAGAGACATTTCATCAAAATATTTAACAACATCTTCCGGATCATCTTCAGCGGCATCAAATGTGTCACTCAATTCCTTAGGCGTCAGGTACTGATACACCTTTTGGCGTTGCTCTTTATTAAGCACTGAAAAAATCTCAGCTTGCTCATAAACATGCAAATCTGTAAATTCATTGTGAAAATTATATTGTTGATTCTTTTCAAGCGAATCAATAATTTCTTCAGTTTTTATTTGGTTATATTTTTCTGTATCCACCATGATGAATACCTCGTTTATTTTTTATTTATAAATTTTTGCATATCCGATGCAAGGTGACTCTGAACATTTATCTGTTCATGTGTAAATGGTTGATAAAACTCAATTTCACTACAGTGTAGCGCTTGGCGTTGCATTGGCATAATTATATGCCCACCATACAATGTATCACCAACTAAGGGATGCCCTGTGGATGCAAAATGAACACGAATTTGATGTGTTCTCCCCGTATGTAATTGGATTTTATATTGACTAATACCTTTTACAGATTTCTCTAACCAATACTCAGTTAAAGCTACTTGACTACCTTCCCCATGGCCAACCTGCCTCTTAATGAATGATTCTGGATCACGCATAATTGGCTCATCAATTGTCCCATGCGGAGTTTCAATCTGTCCTTCGACAAATGCTGTATAGTACTTTTTAATTAGATGATTTTGTAACTGTTGATCCAATAAAGCGTGAGCAAATCGATGTTTAGCAAACAATACTAACCCACTCGTATCACGATCAAGTCGCGTCGCAATATGTGGAATAAAATCATTTAAATGTCGATTTTGATAATAGCCTGCGACACGATTAATCAAGGTATCCTCCGGATGTAAATATGAAGGAATTGAGGCAACATGTGCTGGTTTATTAATAATTAAAAAATCGCGATCTTCAAAAACGATATCAATTGGTACAAACGATTTTTTTAATTCATTTTTATTTTTCTCAGCTGGTAGAACAATACTCACTTTATCATTTGTTTGAATGAAGTCAATTGCCCACTGCTCGTTATCGTTGACTAATAGCTTACCACCACAATACTTAAGCGTTGCAAGTAATCGCCTAGATACACCTTCATTTTTCAGAAAAGTCTTCACTTTTTGAGGAGACGTCCCTGTATACTGCCAATCAATCTGCATAATCACTACCAATAAACGCCTCATTTACACGTTTCCAGAAATTATTATGTCGATATTTGGCAAAACAAATGTGTTCCTTCGCTATTTTATATTTAATTGCCTTAATTTGCCGATTATGATAGATTTCTTGGTCTATACTAAAAACAAAGTCACTGCTTTGTGTTGGTTTCAGTGTAATCCAATCATTTGAAGCCACAATAACTGGTGAGCTTAGCGTCCTAAACACACGATTGTTAATAGACGCAATTTCTGCCATTTGTATTGACTCGAGTTCGGGATGAATAACCGCTCCACCAACCGATTTATTATAGGCAGTAGATCCAGTAGGCGTAGAAATGCACAAACCATCTCCACGAAACTTTTCAAATAACTGATCACCAATATAAACATCCGTTACCATTGTATTGTTAATCCTTTTTAAGGTTGATTCATTTAATGCAAGAAATCTTTCTGATTCTGCATCAAAATAATCAACTTTAACATCTAATAATGGATAATTAATTGATTGTTTATTATCTGATTGGAGACTAGTAACTAAATCTGAAATTTCATCATCTCGCCAATCCGTATAAAAACCTAAATGCCCTGTATGTACGCCAACAAATCTAATGTTTTCAAGGTTATCTTGGTAATGTTTGAAAGCAGAAAGCAAAGTTCCATCCCCACCAACCGTAATCACAATTTCAGGATGACTATTATCAATTACGATATGTGCATCCGTTAGTTTTTGATACAGTTCTTTACCAACTTTTTGCGATTTTTCCCCATCATTTTCGAAAATAGCAACTTTCATTCGTAACCCTCTTTTCCTGACGCCCATGATACCTAATGTTTATTTTTTGTTTAAACCCTTACCATAAAATAAATGCTGCGCTTCTTGAATCTCTTCTCTAATTTCGGACATTTCAGTGTCTAATTTAAACGCAGCCTCTGCTGCCCGTTCGAGCCGTGCATTTAATTGGCTAGGAAATTCTCCTTGATATTTATAATTTAAAGAGTGCTCAATCGTTGCCCAAAAATTCATAGCTAACGTGCGAATTTGAATTTCAACAAGTACATTTTTTTCTCCATTTATCATTTGAACCGGGTACTTAAGTACAATATGATATGAGCGATAACCGCTCGCTTTTTTATTAGTAATGTAGTCACGTTCTTCTACAACGGTCATATCATTTCGAGAACGTAATAAGTCAACAACCTGATAAATATCATCAACAAATTGGCACATAATGCGAATACCCGCAATATCTTGCATGTCAGTTTCTAAACGTTCTTCAGAAATTTGACGTCGTTCAATTTTCTCTAAAATACTATCAACTGATTTAACCCGACTTGTCACAAATTCAATTGGCGAATGTTGACCAATACCCGTGAACTGTTTTCTTAAACCACGCATTTTTATTTTCATTTCTGAAACGGCCTGTTCATAGGGTCTAAAGAAATATTTCCAATCTTCTACCATTTTATCACTCTATTCTATTATTCAATTTACTCATCTCATTTTAGCATAAATTAGTGATTCAGTTCCGAATTAACCTCACAATGTTACCAAATCTTTCAAAAAACAAGTAATTTTAATAATATCTGTTATTAATTAAGTGTTAATAATTGAAAAAAAAAAAAAATTTGGTAAAGTGGTAATAGTTATTAAAACAGAAATGAAATCAAACCCCACACGATTTTAAATCTAATCACTATAATTGGAGGAGTACTCTTGCTAGAAATTTATTTATTTGTCAACCCATTAGGTACAAAATGCTTCAAATCTGAACAAAAGGTTTTAGACTTTATTCGTCTATCTCCCCAAAAAATCTCATTCCAATTTGTACCCATGTTAAACATCCAAACAGTGCACAATGTCATGATTGAAAAAAATCTTGATACACGTAACTTAGCGCTTCGAAATGTGTTATCTGGGTCAATTTACCAAGCCGCTTTAGATTATAAAGCAGCTCTTTTTCAAGGAAAAAAACGTGGACGTGATTTCTTAATGGCAATTCAAGCGGCTTTAGTTCAAGATAGCACTTGTTACTCAGAAGAGCTCATTCAACGAGTTGCTAAAGAAGTTAACTTAAACTGGGAAATGTTTAATGAAGATAGACATTCAGTGTTAGCAAAAAAATCATTTAAAAATGATCAAAAAATTGCCAATGATATGAACGTTACAATGCATCCCACAATCGTCATTAATAATATTGATGGTCTAGACTGTGGTGTATCCTTCCCAGATGCTGATTTAGTAGATATTTCGAAAGTTTGTGCTGGTGATTTTAATATTCAAAATGACTTACATCAAGCAATTAACCCTCAAAACCAACTATACGTTTTATAAAATAAAAATACGTAGCTTAGTTTTTTAACTAAGTTACGTATTTTTTATTTCTCTAAGATTTGAGGTAATAATGCCTCTAATTCATTCAATCTTGCTTCAAATACAGCAAATGCGTTAACTAGATATGCTGACTTAGTCATATCTACACCTGCTTTTTTCATGACATCAACTGGAAAATCTGAACTCCCAGCTTTCAAATAATTCAAATAGTTTTCTAATGCATCAGGTTTTCCACTAGTGATTCCCTCAGATAAAGTGGTTGCAGCAGCAAACCCTGTTGCATATTGATAGACATAATAATTATAATAAAAATGCGGAATTCTTGACCATTCCATTGCAATTTCTGGATCACGTTCTAAACTCTCTCCATAATATTTTTGATTTAAATCAGCATAGTATTTAGACAGTTTATCAGCCGTTAGTGGGTTTCCAACCGCGTCTTCCTCATGAATCCAATGTTCAAATTCTGCAAATTGTGTTTGACGGAAGATAGTTCCTTTAAACCCGTCTAAATAATAATTAAGTAAAAATGCCCTAACCTTAGGATCTGTTTGAGTCTTTAATAAATAATGTGTTAACGTATTTTCATTAGTTGTTGACGCAATTTCTGCTAAAAAAATTGGATAATCACCATACAAATAAGGCTGATTATGATGCGTATAGTAACTATGAATACTATGTCCCATTTCATGTACCAATGTATAAAGATTATTTACATTATTTTGCCAGTTTAATAACATATATGGTGCTGTATCATACATACCTGATGAATAGGCACCACTTCTTTTACCTTGATTTTCAACAACATCAATCCAACGGTTATCAAATGCCTCTTGAACATGACTTAGATAATCAGGTCCCATTTTATCTAAGGCTTTTAATGCCTCACTTTTCGCTTCATCATACGTGTAACTTAGTGCGGGTTCGCCTGTTATTGGTGTATATAAATCGTATGAATGTAATTTTTCAACTTTTAAAATTTTCTTACGTAATGCAACATAACGGTGTAACAACGGTAAATTCTTATTAACCTGCTCAATTAGTGTATTGTAGACAACTTCAGGTATCTGATTATTTGATAATGACGCATCTCTGGCACTTTTATAATGTCGAACTTGTGCACTATAGTTATGAACTTTAACATGGCTTGAAAGTGTTGAAGCTAGTGTGTTTTGAAATTGACCATAGACTTCATATAATTTTTTAAAGGCCTGTTCTCTAACACTTCTAGAAGTTGATTCTAGAAGGACCCCATAAATACCTTGTGATAATTGAACATCATTACCTTGTTCGTCTTGAACAACTGGAAATTTCAAATCAGCATTGTTCAGTATTTCAAACGTTTTAGAAGAGGCGCTAAATATATCCCCTGCTCCAGCTAAGAGCGTTTCTTCAGCATGCGAAAGGACATGATCCTTCTCCAATAATAAACTATCAAAAAAATGACGATAGCCTTTTAAATCAGGATTATCAGACATAAATTGCTTTAAAGTATCCTCTGGTATCGCAATAATTTCAGGTTCAAACCAAGAAATAGCAGCCGATACCTTAGCTGCCAAGGCGCCAGCCCTTGAATTTAAAGCTTGATATGTTGAATTTTCTGTATCTTGATCATTTTTTAAATTCGCATACACGTATACTTTTTCGAGCATCCGTTCAAGCGCCAAAATAGCTTCTAATCCACGTAACATTGTTGTACTATCTTGACTCAATGTACCTTTAAAGTTAGCGATAGTTACTACAGATTCTTCAATTTTTTTGTAATCCTCTTCAAATAATGAATCTGAACCATATATTTTTTCTACATCCCACGTTAAATTTTCTGGTACCTCTTCACGCTTTGGTAATTGCTTAGCTACTGTCATAAAAAGCCTCCGAATATCGTTTATTTACTCCTATAAGATAACATATTTTTAATCAAAATTTGAAATAAATGTATGCCTCAACTGTAAATTTTCCATTTTTAGCGATATATCACTGGACCATACAATCTGATTGTCAATTCGATAATTTTCGGATTCTTTAATTGGTATTAAAATATGATTTTTAATTAAACCCTTAATATATGCATTATTAACTTGTTTAATTGCTAGATGACCAACAAGTGGCATTTCAAAAAGAGTTTTTGTGATTTTTTGTTGCAGGTTAAATAATAACTCAAGCTCTTTTTTCGAAATAACATCAGTGGTATATTTTTGCAAATCTAAAATAACTCGAATTCTCCAAAAAAAGTCATCATGTCGATAGATTGGCGGAAGACGCGTCTGACTCAAGCAATATATCGGAAATCCCATAAAATAATATCGCTGCATGTAGCAAAAATCAATCTGTTGCTTTAAATAATGATTCAAATAATAACAATTTTTCTCTAACTTAGTCAATTGACGGAACAAGTCTGCTGGTGACAAATTCAAAGTTTTATTCCTACAATTATTTTTGATAAATACCATTAAGTCTGTTACATCATTAAATACTTTTGTGCAGTAACGAATACCATATAAATTTTCAAACCATAATTCATAATTTAAAATTAAACACTGTCGCTCAGTATCGATAAATACTAAGAAATAACCAATATTTTTATGGAAATTTATAAACATTGCTTGTTGTTGTGTTAATTTTTTATTTAAACGATGTTTCATCCCTAGAATCCAAAAAATACGATACCCATTTTGTTTATAACCGTCAGTCCTTTTGTTAAAATCTTTTAGCGTCAACGGACTGCATTGGTACTCTACGACTAACTGGCTATTTTTTAAATTTATTAAAACATCCGGTCGTTGCTTTAGTTTAGGCAAATATTGCTCAATATCTGCTCTTTTATGTCTTTTTTCTGCCCACATTTTAATTAAATTTTTCCCTGTGACATGTATTTTCGTTTCACCTTCTGAAAAAAAATGACATGACTTTTTAAAATGAGCAAAATGAGCTTGTTTTTGCGGGCCTTCTTTAAAGACAACACGCTCTCCGCAACCAGGACAAAAATATTTATTGTTTTGCTTAAAATTTATTGCGCATACCAACTCATCTACGTGTTCTTGTTTTGCAAATATCATTCAAATTACCCCTTGTTACAATTTAAATACGCAAAAAAACAAACTAACCTTTTTCGATTAGTTTGTTTATTTAAAGTATCTTCTTGCCTCAGAGAGTGCGTCAGATGACATAATCTTTTTACCACGTTCTTCCATAAATGGTCCTGTCGATGAGACAACCTGTGCATACTCTAATGCGACAGCTATATCATTTTCGATTGTTTCTTTTGTTGTATTATCTTTATCAAAAATTAGTTCTAAAAAATATTTATTTTGGACTTTAAATAAATTGCTTTGTGTATTTGTTGGTCTAAAAATTTTAGCTAATTGAATAAAATCTTCGAAGTCCCCAAATTCAAACATTCTTGTTTGAGCAGATTTTTTATAACCCGATCCAACAGTATCTTGTGAGTCATTGTCACTGTCTTCAAGCTCAGCTAATCTATCTTTTATAAAGCTTCCTAGATCATCATTCTCAGATAAATCAGAAATGTTTATTTCTTTCGGATTTTGCGTCTCGTCTGGCTTTCCACGACTGATAAATAACTCCAAGCCATCTCGATTAGGTAATACCTGGAAGGTAACTGCTTCATTATTTTCAAATTCATGTTCCGTGTCTACTTCGCGTAAAATACTATAAAAGAAATCTTCAATTTGAGTTCTATTACCTAATAAATCTAAAACAGTAATACCTCTTTTAGATAAATCTTCATCTTCAACTAAAACACGAATTGTATTTTCATTTATTTTTTCCATTTTCATTACTAATCACCCATCTTTCTGATAACTTGACCTTAATTCTATCTAAAATTTACTATTTGTAAAGTAGTTTAAACTAAATAAAAAAAATTCAGGAATGCGTCTTCCTGAATTTTACCATGTTACCTTATTAAAAACTAATGTTTCAATATTATTTAATTTTAAATTAATTAAAATCCAGCAAGTAATTGTGCCTTTTGTAATTCTAAAGCACGTACATCCCTTGGTAAGAAGCGACGAATTTCGTCTTCGTTATATCCAACCTGTAATCGTTTTTCATCTAGAATAATAGGACGACGTAATAAACCAGGATTATCTTGAATTAATGAGAATAATTCTTGAAGTGGTAAATCGTCTAAGTCCATATCTAGTTCCTGATAAACTTTTGAGCGTTTAGAAATAACTTCTTCTGTTCCATTTTCAGTCATTTGCAAAATTGTTTTAATTTCATCAATGTTGAGAGGCTCAGAAAAAATATTACGTTCTTGGAATGGAATATTATTTTCCTTAAGCCATGCACGTGCTTTTCGACAAGATGTACAACTTGGTGAAGTATATAAAGTTACCATATGCGCTCTCTCCTTTTAATAAAAAATTTATCAATTCCTATAAAACAATTGTAACTTATTATCAAACAAATTACTACCATTTTATTAAAAAAATTTACTAATTAATATTTTTACTAATAATACATTTAATTCATTTGTGTTCATTATTAAATGATTAAATGACATCATTTTTGATATTGTTTTTTATATTTCGAGTATGATATTACATATATTTTATAGTTATTATTATTTATTGAATGAAAAATAATTTGCTATCTCAATTATTTAATATACTTTACACTCGATATATACTTACTAAAAGTACGTAACACGCACTTAATCGTTTATTTGCAACAATCTTATCATTATTTTATTTTTCAAAAAAAAGATACATATTGTTAAAAAAATTTAACAATATGTATCCGATTACAAAATTAGTTCTAAATATTTTTTTGCGAGTATTATATCGATATTATTGCCAGCTGATAATTCAGCTTGTTCTTTTAATAATTCGTGGGAACCATTTGCTGGTAAATGCGTTAAAATTAATCTTTTAGCATTATTTAAACGAGCAAACTTTCCAGACTCGGTAGATGTCATATGCCATTTTTTGCCAATTTTATCATCAAAAAAGTTTGTATCGGTCATTAATATATCTGCATTTTGACTAATTTCATTTAATTTTTCGTCATACGCCGTATCAGCTGTAAAAACAAAGACCTTCCCAGTTGCCCGTTCCGTTATTCTCATAGCATATGTAGGCACTGGGTGAATTGTTTCTAAAAATTCAAAAGTAAAAGGCCCAATGTCTATAACTTCTTTATTCTTATATCCTATTCCAATTGTCGCATTTGCCCAAGTTAATTTTGCTAATGCTTCTTGATCAATAGATGGCCCATAAATAGGAAGTGGTTGCTTCACTTGTTCACCGTTAATCTGCCAGCTATACTGTAAAACGCCGACATCTGCGATATGATCCTGATGATAATGTGATAAAACAACTGCATCTAACTTCAAGGAATCTAGTTTAGGTTCTAGACTAAGCATTGCTCCACTTCCACAGTCCAACAATAAATTAAAACCATTACTCTGAATTAAATATGAACTAGTTCCAACTGTATGGGCAGGATAACCCCCATAGAATCCTAAAATTGTCAACTTCATTTTTAATTGTCCTTCCTGTTACTTTTGACTCTATTATACCTTTTTTTGGGCTATACTTAATAATGAATTAAAGTAAATGGGAGATGTATCTTTGTTAAATCATATAAACACAGCATTAGGCGCTGAATATTTTTTAAAGTCTATAATTCGAAATAATCCATCCCGATCATTTATTCTACTTAATCCAATTAATAAGTACAATAATTCTTACTTATTAGACACATCAGATGATAATTCTATTTTCTACTCTGGATTAGACTTCCGTGTTCGATATCATGTAGGAATGGATTCATGGCAAGGTTTTTATCATTTTAAATATATTACTTTGAGCGATGAAGAAAGTAAAGTTTACTTAGCTCAAGTACAAACTTTTATTAATGAACAAACAAAACCAACTGGTATCATTTCTTTTTACACATTACAGTCTTTATCTAAAGGTTATAATTATGTTTTTTTAACAATTTGGAAGCAACAATCTGATTTTATTAATTGGCGTAAAACGTCAAATTATAAACAGTTAAAGTACTATGAAAGTGAGTTTCAAATTACTCCCATAGACGCAGTGTATTCTGTTAATGAATTAATTAATATAAAAGATTAATCCAATTAGTTAAAAACAATCCGTATTCCACAAACGATATTAATAGCTAATTAATGACTCAAACAAGTCATTAATTAGCTATTTTTTTACAATAGTTATTCCCCAAAAATGTTTAATTTCCAACCAAAAAATAGCCTAAAAAGTTTTCTAACTTTTAGGCTATTAATCATTTAACCGTTCTTAAACTCTGTTATTTATTATCCGATTCAACACTCTCACGGTAATTAAAAATAAGCCTAAATACATCACATAGAAGGTCCCCCAGAAGAAAATGAGAACATTTAGGTTAGGTTGATCAAATAATGCGACATAAATATTAAAAGTAAATATTGCTTCTATCGATCCTAAAATAACCGGAATTAAAAATAAACTGGCTGTTTGCTGATAAATAATTCGCTTAATCTCTTTTTTGGTCACACCTAGACTTTGCATTAGTGAATAAGTTTTTTGATTTTGTCTAAGATCTATCATTTGTTGTAACATTAAAATACTACAAGTTGCTAATACTAAAATAATACTAATAAAACATGCTATATAAATATAAAACCCATCTAATTCGTTAACATTTTTTTCAACTTGATTTCTCACACCCAAATTTCGATAATGGTAGTTTGACTTAATTTGATTAGAAAATTTATAACGGACATTCGATAATGTTGTCCCTGTCTGCTGCAAATAGGTCTGTTCTTTAGATTGATTATCTAATTTATGTCCGAAATCATTTTTAGATTGTGCAAATTCCTGATAATTTTTAATATTAATAGCTGTAAGTCCATATTTTGTGTTGCTATCAACACGTTTGTAGACACTATCTTTAACAATTAACAAATTTTGAATGTAATGTATTTCACCATACGGAAACGTACTTAAGTATGTTTTTATCTTTAATTTGTTCATTGATTTTTGCTTAAATTGAATGAGCTGGTTATCATCATTAATTTGATATCTTGCTAACTTGTGTAAAATCATAACTGTCTCATTCGATTTAATCTTAATCGGTTCTAAATCATCTTGAATTTTACGCGCATGATTATAATCTGTTTCTGACATTATTGTAATTGGCACAATTTTAGCTTCACTTTGATTATTTGCTTTTAATTGAACACTTGTTTTCATCGGTACAATTTTAAGATGTCCACTTACTTGCTGTTTCACTATTAAATTGTTTTGTTTTAATACTTTTTTTACAGTTTTTAAATGATAATCGTCCGTAATAAAATGAGCTGGTGCCACTTGATCAATTGTTTTTTGGGAATATGAATACAACGTAGCCACTCCAATAAATACAGATAAAGAGAACATTATTAATAAAGTCATTAAACTTAAGATGACCTTATTTTGTCTTAAACTGACTTTTAAATTAGAAAAAGCAAGTAGCCTACCACCCCGATACATAAAATGTCGCCATTTTTGTATCATACTTATCATTATCGGCACCAAATAATTAAAAATCAAAAGAGTCCCTAAGATAATCATAATTGCAATAATCAATACTGCTAAAAAATAATCATTTTTACGTAACCAAACATTAAAAATAGGTCCCAAATTTTCAAAATTTACTGCCATAAATAAAGGTACAATAATAAAAAAGATACTAATGATAGCCATAAATCGTTTAAATGGTCCAAATTTTTCGACACTGGCATTATCACTATTTTTAAACAATGAAACTAATTGTTTACGATAAATAACACTTGCATTAACAGTTGACATCATTAAAAAGATAACGTTAAAGATAACTATTGTACTAATTAAACTATGCCAAGATATAATAATATTGGTATCTGCCACAATAAACATAGCCCTCAACAAAATCATAGCAAATAATTTAGAAAAGATCGCACCAACCACTAAACCAATCAGTAATGCTATATTACCTAGAATTAAATTTTCAATAAATAGCATTGTCGCAATTTCTTTTTTTTTCACTCCAAGAAGATGGTAAACAGCAATTTCTTTTTCTCGCCGTTTCGCCACAAAAAGATTAGTGTACATCATGAAACAAGCAATAAAAATCAAAATTAAAAAACTACTAATACGTAAAGTAACAGAAATTGGTAACTCTACGCGCGCATTTTGTGTTAACTCTTTGTTAATTGACATTGACAAAAATGAAAAATAAACTGTAACTGCTATCGCACTAGCAATAATGTAAATTAAATAATCCCATAAACTGCGCCAAATACTTTTAAAAACAATATTCACTAGTGGTTTCATTGCTTTCCCCCACCAATAGCTGCTTGCATATCAATTATTTTTTGGAAAAATTCTTTTCTAGAGCCATCTCGCCTAATTTCGGCAAAGATATTCCCATCTTTAATAAAAATAATTCTTTTACAATAACTAGCTGTAAATGCATCATGAGTTACCATCATGAGCGTCATCTTTTGCTTTTCATTCACGTCTGTTAAATACTTCAATAGTTCCGTAGCTGCTTTTGAATCTAGACTTCCTGTCGGTTCATCTGCGAATAACATTTTGGGTGCCGTTATAATAGCTCGTGCAACTGCAACCCTCTGCTGTTGACCAATTGAAATTTCATTTGGAAAATGTTTTAAAATATTATTTAAATTTAAAATATTAGCAATATTAGCAAGTTTTGCCTCAATTATTTCTACATTTACTTTATCCAATGCTAAGGGCAAAATTATATTTTCCTTGATAGTCAACGAATTAAGTAAATTAAAATCTTGAAAAATAAACCCTAACTGTTGTCTTCTAAACTCAGACAATTTTTTTTCATTATATTGTGTTATATCCTGGTTATCTATTCTAACATGTCCAAAAGTTGGCTTATCAATAGTCGACATCATATTTAATAACGTCGTTTTTCCTGCACCAGATGGTCCCATAATACCAACAAATTCTCCTGAATCAATTACAAACGAAATATTATCAATTGCAGTCGATCTATTAAACTTCATTCCATAAATTTTTTTAACGTGATCTACTTCAATAAATGTCATAATTTCATTTCTCCTATTACCAAGTATTATCCTATATATAGGATAATTACGCCAATATTTATTTACGCTTTTTATCTATTTGAATTTAATGCTAAAAACCGGTATTGTAGGGTAAATAGTTCTTACTTTAAAGAGGTGATAATATGTTTAGTATAATGATTGTTGAAGATGATAAAACAATTGCCAACATTACTGCAGATAGTCTAGCAAAATGGCGATTCAACCCTATTTTAATTAATAATTTTAGTGAAATTGATCTTGAATTCATTGAAAAAAAACCACATTTAGTTTTATTAGACATTAATTTACCCGATTTTGATGGCTTTTACTGGTGTAAAAAAATCCGTGAAATATCAAATGTACCAATTATATTTATCTCAAGCCGAAATACCAATATGGATATGGTTATGGCAATGAATATGGGTGGCGATGACTTCGTAAATAAACCTTACTCAATGGAAGTTTTAGTTGCAAAAATTTCTGCATTATTACGACGCACTTACAATTACGCAGAAATGGGACCAGAAACACTCGAGCATAATGGCCTTTTTTTGAATTTACAAAATGGAACTGCAAAATTTAACGATAAAATTATTGATTTATCAAAAAATGAGTACCAGTTACTGCAATATTTAATGCGTCAGACAGGGAAAATTGTTAGCCGTGAAAAATTACTTCGAGAACTCTGGGAAGACGAACATTTTGTTGATGACAATACGTTAACCGTTAATATTAATCGCGTTCGTAAAAAAATAGCACAAGCTGGATTACCCAATTTTATCGAGACAAAGGTAGGACAAGGTTATCTTATCCCTTAGGAGACACTAATGACATTTTTTAAGTACATTTCAGATAGAATTACAACAATCATCTTTTTCCTTCTAGTTATTCTCTTAATTAATCTTGTATTGTGGTTTGATCCATTCCATAACATTGTTTTATCTACATTATTATATATAGATATTCTGGTAGTTATTATATCAAGTATTTTTGTTGTAACACGTTACTGGATTAATCATCAATGGTACCAAAAATTTAAATTACCAATTGATCCAGCAACAGCAGATTTATTGATTCCTATTAATGGTGCACATTCCAATGAACAACGTTTATATCAGGGTTATGTTAATGCCCTATTAAACAATCATCAAATACAAATAAATAATATCTTGTCTAAACAACAAGAACAAGAGGATTTTTTAAATGCTTGGATTCATGATATTAAAGTTCCCTTAGCTGCTATTCAGTTACTAATTGAAACATCTGATGGCAAGCTATCTGAAAAACAAGTCATGCAAACTGAAATTGAATTAAAAAACATTGAAAATTTTGTTGAACAAGTGATTTATTATTCTCGTTTAGATAGCTTTTCAAATGATTATTTAATTCAAGATGATTCACTAAAAAAAGTAGTTAATCTTGTCATTCGGGATAATATGAACTTATTTTTTTCAAAACATATTCGTTTCGTTTTTAACAGTACAGATATTTCCGTTCTAACTGATTCAAAATGGCTACGTTTTATCTTAAATCAAGTGATTACCAATTCATTAAAATACACACCAAATAATGGTGAAATCGTTATTTCTCTTAAAGATACTGAAAAAGAAACGATATTAGCCATTAAAGATAATGGCATTGGTATCCCGAACGCAGATTTAGCTCGCGTTTTTGACAAAGGATTTACCGGGAATAACGGGCGTCAATTCAACCAAAATGCAACCGGATTAGGCCTTTATTTAGCAAATCAACTAAGTCAAAAATTAGGTCACCAATTAGAAATTGAATCTCCAAAAAATGAAGGTACTACAGTTAAAATTATATTTCCTAAACTTTCTTATTATAATGATGAAATGGGCGAAATTCTTCGCTAGGAGGGTCTATCATGTTATCAGAAATTGAACTCGGTTTTACAAATATTAAAGATATTGATCCTAATATTATTGTAGATTTACGCTATGCTACAAAAGACAACTTTACTAACCAAATTATTTATGACTTTTCTACAGCAATCGCTAGAACAGGAACAGCTAAGAAACTTGGTATCGCAAGTCAATTACTCAAAACTCAAGGCTATCGTTTAAAAATTTGGGACGCCTACAGACCAGTCTCTGCTCAAAAAAAATTATTTGACGTTTATCCCGATCCTAATTTTGTAGCGAAGCCAAATCCTAATTTCAGTCATCAAAAAGGCGTGACATTTGATTTAACTATCTGTGATATGGATGGCCACGAGCTTAACATGCAAAGTGAATTTGACGACTTTTCAGAACGAGCTGGAAGAAATTATAAACGAACACCTCAACAACAAATAAATTACGATATACTAAATAACGCTATGATAACTGCTGGTTTTATCGGATATTCTGAAGAATGGTGGGACTATAGAGATTCTGATATGAATGACTATTCACCACTTATCGCGAATCCAAATGATTATTAAAAAAACTTGTCACAACACCTTACATACAAGGTATTGTGACAAGTTTTTTATCTTAACAATTTATCCCAGAGAATAACTTCACCCGCAATTAATGATTTTTGAACATCAATAATTCTTTGATTTGAGCTACCTCTAAATTGCAAAGTTAAATCTTTTTTTGGTAATTCGAATCGACCGTCGACTAAAATATCAATCTTTGAAAGTAATTCAAGTTTATCATCAGATTCAAGCATTAATTCATCCCATGTATAACCAGTCCAAGACCAGATATCTTTCGTCCATCCATAAGTATCATGAATACGATTCACTAAGCTTAAACAAACCTGCGTGTTAACAAAAGGCTCTCCGCCTAATAAAGTTAATCCTTGGCAATAGTCTTCGCTTAAATCAGTTATTATTTGATCTTCAAGCTCTTTTGTATATGGTGTCCCATATCTAAAATTTTGCGCTGCCTTATTATAACAACCCGGACAAGCAAATAAACAGCCACTAACGTATAAACTACAACGAACCCCTTCACCATCAACAAAATTAAATGGTTTATAAGATGCAATATACTGTTGGCTTAACTCACTGGCAATCCATTCTTTAGGTTTCGGATTTCGTGGTGCTTTAACTCTCTTTTGTCGTTCCATCATCAACCATTCCTAAAGTCATATTTTTAACACGAGAAGCAATTTCTTTATGACGTCCATGAACCATCGGACGTTGCTGTGGATTACCTAAGTATCCACATGTCCTTTTAACAACATCACATGTTTTTGGATCATGATTTTGACATTTAGGGCATTCAAATCCTCGTTCAGTTGGGTTAAATTCACCATCAAAACCACATTTATAACAATGATCAATAGGGGTATTAGTTCCTAAATAGCCGATTTTATCATAAGCCCAATCCCAGACTGCTTCTAAAGCCTTAGGATTTTGACGTAAATTTGGGTATTCACAGTAATGAATAAATCCACCTGATGCATATTTAGGATATTCCATTTCAAACGACAATTTTTCAAACGGAGTTGGATTTTTCCTAACGTCATAATGAAAACTATTTGTATAATATTCCTTTTCTGTAACATCTTTAATTTCACCAAATTTTTCAGTGTCTAATACACAGAAACGATCTGTTAAGGATTCACTAGGAGTTGAATAAACACTAAAATGATAATCGTATTCATCTGACCAATCTGTACAATACTCCTTGAGGCGTTTAACGATGTCAATCGTAAAATTATGCGCCTTTTCATTTTTTTCCCAATTAGGTCCAAAAAAAACAGTTCCAACTTCATATAGTCCAATATAACCTAATGAGACCGTAGCGCGACGATTCTTGAATAAATCATCAACATCTCCGTCTGCTTTTAACCTTTCGCCAAAAGCACCATGTTGATATAGAATGGGTGCATTCTCTGGGATAGCTTCCTTGACACGGTTAACTTTAAAGACTAATGCCTCTTTACAAACCTGCATCCTCTCTTTAAAGATATCCCAAAATAAATCAATATTACCTTCGGATTCCAAAGCAATTCGTGGTAAATTAACTGTAACAACGCCTAAATTCATACGCCCAGAATTGACTTCATTACCATTTTTATCTTTCCATCCTTGCAGAAAGCTACGACAGCCCATAGGTACCTTGAAACTGCCCGTAAGCTCTTTTATCTTGTCATACATTAATATGTCAGGGTACATTCTCTTCGTAGCACAATCAACAGCTAAGGCCTTAATATCGTAGTTAGGGTCCCCATGTTTAAAGTTTAAATCCTTTTTTATTGTAAATACTAATTTAGGAAATATTGCCGTACGATGCTCACGACCTAATCCTTTTATTCTAATTTTTAAAATTGAGATTTGAATTTCTCGTTCAATCCAACTTTCACCCAACCCAAAACCTAACGTAGTAAACGGCGTCTGTCCTTGCGAAGAGAATAAAGTATTGATTTCATACTCTAATCCTTGCATGGCATCATAAATATCTTTGCTTGTTTTAAGTTTAGCAAATTCTATCTGTTTTATTGGATTCCCAATCCATACTTTTGCATCTATTAAATGCTTCTTATAATTTAATTCAGCAAATGGCGCTAGTAACTCATCCACCCTATCTGCAGAACAACCACCATACTGACTTGAGGCTACATTAGCAATAATTTGTGCCATTTGCGCAGTTGCGGTCTGAATTGAATGAGGACTTTCAACTTCAGCATTTCCTATTTTAAATCCATTTGTTAACATCTCTTTAAAATCAATCAGACAGCAGTTAGTCATAGGACTCCAGGGTGTGTAATCTAAATCATGATAATGAATTGAACCACGTAAATGTGCTTTAGCTAGTGATTCAGGCATTAATTTTAATCCCAAAGTTTTACCCACTGTCCCAGCCGTCAAATCACGTTGTGTATTGAATACATTGCTATCCTTATTAGCATTTTCATGAACAATTGTATCATCTTTATTTAATAATTTATCCAAACGACCAGCTGGATCAGTTTGCTCTTTCCACAATTTTTCATCATTTATTCTATATTCCTGAAAGCTATCCAATGCATCACGGTAGCCTAATTCACGATATGTAGCTATAACTAAGCCATACATCGTTTGGGCATTAATTTTTTGATAATTACTTAATTTATGTAATAGTAATTCCTGATAGCTTTCTTGATTTTTTTTACTATTTAATCGACGCAAAGTACTACTTAAAACTTTACGTAATGCAAAATCAACTTTTCGACCATCACGCTTTTCAAATATGTCAGGCACTTGCATATCTAACTTTACCTCTACTTTTTTCATAAGTGACCTTCCTTTTCTTACAGCAATAAATATATGTTACTTGATTATCCTCTTAAAAACAACAATATATAGTGTACAACAATATATACTATCTATATATTGTTGTACACTATGATTTACTATCAAGATGTTTGAAATGTAATTAAAAAGTTAGACGTATATATATCAGTTAAAAAATTATTATATGATTTCAATACCAGAATATTTTATACACTTAAAAATTTATACCAAAAAAACTCTAATTATTAAGTGATTAGAATTTTCATACTATTATCCACCAACAACAGTTGACGAAGAGCCAAAAAAGTTCAACAAAAGCTCAACTTTCTATAATTTCGTATTATTCTTCATAATTTAGCGTACAAAAAAAGCCCAATCAATGGGCTTTCATGTTTTCTAATACTCTCTATAATACTTAATAATACCGGTGATCGGGGTCGAACCGATACTCCATTGCTGGAACTGGATTTTGAGTCCAGCGCGTCTGCCAATTCCGCCACACCGGCATAACTCGTGTAAGGCGGTAACCGGATTTGAACCGGTGATGAAGGTTTTGCAGACCTCTGCCTTACCACTTGGCTATACCGCCATATTAATTATTACTTGATATAACCTTATAAAAGGCGACATGTGGGAATCGAACCCACGCGTGCCGGAGCCACAATCCGGTGCGTTAACCACTTCGCCAATATCGCCAAAACAAAAAATGGCAGGGGTAGTAGGAATTGAACCCACACTGACGGTTTTGGAGACCGTAGTTCTACCTTTAAACTATACCCCTATAAAAAATGGAAGAGAGTGGATTCGAACCACCGAACCCGAAGGAGCGGATTTACAGTCCGCCGCGTTTAGCCTCTTCGCTACTC
>NZ_JBXAXZ010000011.1:0-7509 GCF_056782055.1 Dellaglioa sp. CoH-57-MRSF-16
TTTTGTTTTTTATCCTGTTTATTTCTAATAGCGTTAAATGTTCTTCTCAATGAAACTGTGATGTCATGTTGCAAATCTTCATAGTTATCTAAAAAGATAGTTGTTGGTTTTCCTGTTTGTTGAGTAATAAATGTTTCACTTGCTTTTTTAGCATTAAAAATAATCCCAATCATTTTTTCCATTTTCTTTGGATCATTTGCAGACCATAAACTGATTAACTTTATTGTTTCAGCTTCTAAAGGAATTTTACCTGCATTTCCGTTTGATACTAGAAATTCGCTTGCATTAGCTACAATGTCTTGATTTTGTTTTTGTAGAACATTTTGAGAGAAATTAATTGATGAAAAATCAAGCATGCTTGTATCTTTATTAGTATCTTTATTAGTATCTAAGTTAGTCTTATATAGATTGTGTCCGATTTCGTGATGTCCGCTTGTATCAAGGGTTTCAGCCATTTCTTGTCGGCGTCCGATTTCGTGATGTCCGCTTGTATCAAGGGTTTCAGCTGTTTTATTATTTTCTTGTCGGCGTCCGATTTCGTGATGTCCGCTTGTATCAAGGGTTTCAGCCGTTTTATTAGCAAAATCCCGTTTAATATACACGTCTTTTGCTGTAACTTCTAAATCATCAAGGTAAAGTCGATTGGGTAAATTTTTCTTTTTCTTGGGATCAAATCCTTGCTTGATTTGAAATAATAGTCCTGCTATATATGATCCATTATACCATTTAACAAAAAAACAGCCCCCATTATCCAACTAGTAGATAACGAGGGCTGTTTTAATAGTCTTTTCTAGGGGTCATTATATAATTATAGCCCCTAAACAAACATCTTTTGTAAAAAGCCTTTTTTCTGTTCTTTCAACAAATCTAACTTACGTTGATGAAGAGCGATAGTGTCGTCGAGTTGTTTGAAAAATGAACCAATTTTTTGCTGTTCTTCCTGACTAGGTTTATAGATTTCAAATTCTGAAAATTTAGAAATCCAATGACGTTCATGACTTTGAGGTACATATTTTATATTCTTCAACGTATTAAACATAAAATAGAAATTGTCAGAATTATCATTCAAACTAAGTAATTTCATTGCGGAACTCTTAATCTTAAAAGGGAAATCTACATAATGAGAACCAGTTGTAAAATCATCAAATATAATAACTGGATTCTCTACGGTAGCATTTTTAATCCCAGTAATCTCATCTGTATAGCCCAATAAGAAACTCTTACCTGCTGTTAAAACAGGTGTATTAAAAGTGTCATCATACTCTGTAGATTTAACAATATATTTTGTTGGTTGCTCATAGTTAAATATCTCCCCCAACTTACGCTGTTCCCAATCGTCAGCAAACCCCGCAAATCGCAATTCAGGAATTTTTTCTCCAGCTTTTGGAAACATTTTTTGCAAGTAGCCTTTTTTCTGTTCTTTCAACAAATCTAACTTACGTTGATGAAGAGCGATAGCGCAATCAAGTTGTTTGAAGAATGTCCCAATTTTTTGTTGTTCTTCTAATTTTGGATATAAAAGATTTACTTGTTTTAGATCAGAGTTATGCAGATGAACTACAGATTTTCCTTGAGCTCTCTTCGACATTTCTTGTCGTTGAGATCCATTAGAAATAGTTAAAGCTAAAAAAATAGAATCAATATAATTTACTGGTTTAATTATATTTAAATCTCCGCCTAAAATTAGACCTGATTTACCAACAACTGAAGCTCTAGAAATATCTTCTGAAGATTCTCCTGATGCAGGTACTATGACTTCAGATCCTTCACTAATTATTGAGTTATCTTTCTTATTTACAAATGTATCTACTTTCTCAATAACTGTTTCATATTTTGTATATAAGCGACCATATAAAATTATTGGATCTCCAAATTCGACTAAATCATTTTTTGTATATCCATTGCCTTTTGAAAAACTAGCTAATTCACCCAACTTACGCTCTTCCCAATCGTCAGCAAACCCCGCAAATCGCAATTCAGGAACTTTCTTTTTAACTGAATCATCTATTTTCGCCATAGTCCCCACCATTTTCTTGGTTTTTCTTGTTCTTCTATCCTTTTTTGATCTTTGATTTGTTCCTGCAAATTTTCCAACTTCTCTTTAAGAGCGTTCACTTCATCTTTATATTGATTGTCTAAGTGTTTGAATTGTGTTTCCTGTGAGGGCATTTTGAGAACTTTTAATCTGTCGTTTTTTGCTTTGTATTCTTCTAACAACTTTTTATCTTGTAAGGCTAATTGTTGTTGCTGGTCTAACAAATTTTGCGTTTGTTTTTGTGCTTCCACTAAACTTTTTATTTGTTCATCTTTATTGGTATTTTGAGATTCAAGATATTCAATTTGGTGTTTAAGACTGTTTAAATAGCTATTTAAAGTGCTGTTTAATTCAACGCCTTCAACACTTGTATTTCCTTTTATATTAGTGTTTTCTTGGTGTTTAACGGTATTTAACTTACTGTTTAAACTACTGTTTAATTCAATACCTATATTTTCTTTTATTTGTTTAACCGCTTCAGCGGTTAATAGCTTCATACTATTATTTCTAACTACATATTCGCTTGATATTTTAGAAACTTGATAATGAATTTTATTCTTGCTAACTCCTAACTCATCTGCAAGTTCTCGAATCGTTTTTAAATTGTCACTCATGATCTATATCCTGCCTTTTAACGATTGGTAGATACTGTTCAATCGATTTTTTAAGATACTTAGCAATATTCTTTTTCGAATAGTCATCTTGTTTGTCTCTGATATAGGCTAAGTGTTCTTTCACGCCCTTTAAACCACGTAATTCTTTTAATTCGTCATAAAGTGGATATACATTTTTCTGTAACCCTGACAAAATAGTCGTATCCGTTAAATCAATATATGACAATAAAAACTGCTCCATAAGTAACTTTGTATAGGGACTTTTTATTGCCTTAACAGTCAACATATCTTCTGTTTCTTCTTGACGAATCTTGCCCTCGATATAAACGGGATCATCCTGTTTATAACTACTATCAGCCGCAACTTGTTTTTTAGTAATGTGAAAGACAATGCTATCAATGCTGCGCCCTTTTTTAACTTTTTCGTACGTCACATTAAAAGTTGTATTATTTGTAATTTCTTCAATACCATTTTTTAAAATTCTTTTTTCAAAATTTCTAAAATCCAGATACTCATCTATCGTATCTGTCATTTCTCGTAAATCTCGGATACTAATTTCAGGATTACGATAACTATCAATTTGGTCTTGTCTCCGACCACCTTTAAAGCTGTAATGCTCGTACTGGTTGTAATTCATCGATAACCAACGGTATAGAATAATGGCATACTTGCTATTTAATTCTGCGATGTCTGACAAAGCATGTTGCGTAAAATTGTTTTTAAGATTGATTAAGTAAGGCATGATTTCACGATGAAATTCAATTTTTACTTCGTCACTATAATCCGTCCATTCCACATAAGGGATTGGCACAATACTAACAAACTTAAACCCTTTATCTTGTTCTTTTTTAATCTGAAAAAAAGCTTGTTTCTGCATTCTTTCAATCGCTTGTTTAAATCGGCTATGTTTATCGTTATCATTCACCTTAAAGAAAGCAAACATTTCTTGCTTTGATAAATAAACCGTTTGATCTTGAGGTGGGTTTTCTGTATCGATTAAAGAAACAGCTAATTCAAACATTTTAAGCGGCGTTTTATCCATTTTGGCAATGGATGTGATTAAGCTATTGTGTTCGACCACTTTTCTTTTTGATAATTCATTCAAGGTCTGCACCTGCCTTGTCTTTGATTCTGATATAATGGACATATAGATACACTCCTTTGGGCGTGTTGTTGGATATAAGCATAAAGAAAAACTTTTTGTCGGGAATTTCTTTATGCTTTTTATTATAGCATTTTACGTGTACATGAAAAAATAAAATGTACACGTATGCACAGTATTTTGTACACGTATGCACAGTATTTTGTACACGTATGCACAGTATTTTGTACACGTATTTAGCTTTGAAGCATTGCTAATGCTCACTTTATAACCACGCAAAAGAACAAAAGATTAAAATATAAAAGATAAACTTATAATAGGCTTCGCCTTTTTATTGAATTAATAAAAACAAAACAAAAAGAACACCGTTGTACATAATGTTTGTCCAGAGTGTTCTTTTTGTTTGGCATTATTTTAAATGATGGATTCCTGGTTATGTAACCTAATTGCCCCTTATTAAGCCAATAGCGACGTTTGAATCTATTTGATGATTATTTCTACGTCACATGGTTAAAAACGCTTAGACGAGCAAATAGGCCGTTATAACGTTAAAGACTTGGCCCTTTAAAAATATCACGCGTTAATTCAATGATTCGATTAATTAATGCTTTAACTTGTTCAATACCCCAATCTAATCTAGTTGGCGCTATTTTCGTATCTGGATCTGCTCTAGCTGTCGTCAGTGTCTTTAACCAGGTCTGGGCTACTTTTTTATTTTGAGTGAGTTCTTCATGATCCAGCTTATAAAGAACATACCGAGCCTCCACATCAGTATGCGATAGTTTGTCGACACCATAATCATTTTTAAGCATGTCACGCATCACATAGTCCATTTTTTGCTGTTCTCGCTGCCGCTTCTGAAACATTTGATGAGTTTCTTTCAGGTTTTGATAGTCAGCTTGGATGTCAGCTAATTGCGCGTTGACTTGGCCTAACGTTTGCTTGAGTTCTCGTGTCTCATGCTGGCTTTGCAAGGTGGCTTTCTTCATCGTGGCTAACACACTTTTAAAGCGATCTAAGTCATCTGGTTTAAGCACCGTCTTACCAAAGAGGTTTTTAGATAAGTCTTGTTTAAAGGCATCAATTTGTTTTTCGGCTAAGTCCAATTCCGTTAAGGCTTGATCCGTGATTTTAAGTACGGCCTGTTTCGCACGAATATTGTCTTCAATATCGGCTAGTTCAGTTTTTAAAGCGTTAAACTGATCGTTGTATTTTTTGATTTCAGCGACATTCTCAAACGGTAAGGTTTTGTTATTTAAAATCCCTTGTTCATAAAAGGGCAGCACTTTTTTTAAATGCTCATCTAAATCCTCATGAAAGCTTTGCAAATCATGGCGCGTGAGGACTTCTTTAGCGGATACTTTATCACGTGCTTTTTTATTATCAAAAACCACTGGGACAAAGGCATAGTGCAAGTGAGGGGTTGTCTCGTCATAATGTACGACAGCGGCCACGGCATTTTCTTGACCATAACGGTCATTCAGAAAATTAGTGGTTGCTTCAAAAAAGGCGCTCTGTTGCTCGTAGGACGCTTCTGTAAGTTCTTCAGGTAAAGTGACAATCCAAGTCGCTAACGCCTTCACATCGTCTCTTTTCATGCAATAAACGTCATTTAAACGCGCATTGAAGCGTGACAGCATATCAGAACCATCCGCCATCAGATCTTGATTTAGATAGGTTTTCGACACATCAATTTCTTTGTTAGTGTGATGGTCGGTTTTACGTTCAAAGTGAACCGCTAAACCTGGGACTGCGCCACGCGTATTTTTCTTTAAATGCGCCATCAAAAATGCCTCCTCAAAAAGGGTTTTCCAAGACCAGTATAACACCGTTAAAAATCTGGTATAGCCTGTTATACCAAAATAATATTTTGGACAGGCTCTGCGAGGCGCGTCATCGCCAAGCGATGACCGTAGCGTTTCCCCTTCTTACTGGGGAAACTGCTATTTTACAGCGCCACTTATCCGGCTTGTAAAACCTCTGGCGGGTCACGCCGTGACGGGGCAATTTATCATTGCAGGATCACTTTCAGTGAGAGCATGTCATGCAGAACGCTACCCGCGTGGGGCAAGCTGGTGTCAGCTTAACCCCATAAAAAAATAAGTTGAGATAGTATCTGTATCTCAACTTATTTTGAATGCTAATATAATTTCTCATCGTATTAAGTTATGACCAATATTTCCTGTAAGCAAACTACACGCGTTTTTTTGGTAACAATTTTAATAAATCTACACTGGTATGGATTGCTCAGAAGTCAATAAATTGGACTATTTTTATTTGCCACTTATTATTTTGATAAGTCTAACTATTGCTTTTGGCATCAAAAGTGTCTTAGCGATATTGGTACTAATTATTCTGTCACTTACATTAGCATTATTTATTGCAAAATAAAAAGCAAAGCTTTTATAAAAAAAGTCTTTACCTTTTATTTTTCCCAAGTCATACGATACTCTTTTGAATCAGTCTCAGTATCCATACCTACACTGTCTATGATAAAATCTTTATTCTCATAAAAATTAACGGCATTAATATTATCTACATAGACTGAAAGTGTTAATTTGTCGTTTATTTGTTTTAGGTAATTAATTAATCGGCTACCAACACCTTGCTTTCTGTAGTTCATGTCAACAAATAATCCAGCTATGTAACCATCTAATTCGCCTAAAAAACCGATAATTATTTCATTATTCCTATACACAAAAATATTTGCTTCAGGCAACATTTTTTTAATGTTCACAAATTGATTTTTCCAATACTGAGCGGGAATAAATGAATGTGCTTGTAAATTGCCATTCAACCAAATCTGTGCCAATTGTTCTAAATCCCTGTCTGAAAAACTGTTTAATTTTGTAATCATTGTAGCCCCCTTTTTCCTAAAACAAGTTTAATAAGAAATAGGAGAGGATTCAATTATCTAAAACTAGGAAATGATATTAATTAATCATATTCTTTTCCATTTATTGTTTCACATATTGTTTCTACACTTATTAGTTCCATTATTTCCACTCCTTATAATTTAAAAATATTCTAATTCTAACAATCGTTTATTTAAGTTACCTAGCGTTCCATATTTTCGTATTAACACTTTAGTTTCTTGTTCATTTTGAGCTTTACTTATCACTCTATTCTCGCTTTCTGCATTATCTAATTGTTGCTTTAAAAACTTTTTATTCATTTTTCTGTCCTTTCTTTTAAACACATTTTTTTTAGGTGTTGAGTGAGTGAAGCTGGATTGATGATTATTTTTAAGTTATTAAATTATGTACATAGATCACCCCCTTTTTTTATTTTGATAGTTCATTTTTTCCAGTGCGTTTTCGGTCGTTTGCTGTGATGAAAACAGATAAAAAACATAAAAAAAATACAAGGGCGAACTTGTGAGTTTATATACCCTTTTATTTTTGACTGTTTTTGATATGGTAAGTGACAGTAAACAGACGTATTACGCAGTGTAAAATGAGCTTTCTAAAAAAGGTAGTATGATACATAATTTAATTGTTTAACTTCAAAATAATCAGAAAAAAAGGACAAGATATTATCTTGTCCTTTGATTTTAATTGCCTTTAATAACGCTTCTAAGGCATTTTTAACATTTTACTAGTCTTTGTACTTTGTTGCTTTTAAAGTTTCTCTATGGCTCTTATATGAGCTAATTTAGCCATTTTAACTTAATGATTGCAAGTATTCGCTGTACCACACTTCAAAAGTATTTCTCATTGCGCCAAAAATGTAATTTTCAGGATTAACTTTTTGTTTTT
>NZ_JBXAXZ010000012.1:0-1799 GCF_056782055.1 Dellaglioa sp. CoH-57-MRSF-16
TGGCGCTAAGAAGCTTAACTTCTGTGTTCGACATGGGAACAGGTGTATCCTTCTTGCTATCGCCACCACACTCTTTTTTTGAGAAAACTTATTCTCTCAAAACTAGCTAATATTTATCATTGATTTTTAAGCCGTACACCGTTTCACACCACTTTGTGGTTAAGTCCTCGACCGATTAGTATTGGTCCGCTCCATACATCACTGTACTTCCACTTCCAACCTATCTACCTGATAATCTTTCAGGGGTCTTACTTCCATAAAGGAATGGGAAATCTAATCTCGAGGTGAGCTTCACACTTAGATGCTTTCAGCGTTTATCTCATCCATACATAGCTACCCAGCGATGCCCTTGGCAGAACAACTGGTACACCAGAGGTATGTCCATCCCGGTCCTCTCGTACTAAGGACAGCTCCTCTCAAATTTCCTACGCCCGCGACGGATAGGGACCGAACTGTCTCACGACGTTCTGAACCCAGCTCGCGTACCGCTTTAATGGGCGAACAGCCCAACCCTTGGGACCGACTACAGCCCCAGGATGCGATGAGCCGACATCGAGGTGCCAAACCTCCCCGTCGATGTGGACTCTTGGGGGAGATAAGCCTGTTATCCCCAGGGTAGCTTTTATCCGTTGAGCGATGGCCCTTCCATACGGAACCACCGGATCACTAAGCCCGACTTTCGTCCCTGCTCGACCTGTAAGTCTCGCAGTCAAGCTCCCTTGTGCCTTTACACTCTGCGAATGATTTCCAACCATTCTGAGGGAACCTTTGGGCGCCTCCGTTACCTTTTAGGAGGCGACCGCCCCAGTCAAACTGCCCACCTGACACTGTCTCCCACCACGATTAGTGGCGAGGGTTAGAGTGTTCATACAACGAGGGTAGTATCCCACCAATGCCTCCTCCGAAACTAGCGTTCCGGTCTCTACGGCTCCTACCTATCCTGTACAAGTTATACAAACACTCAATATCAAGCTACAGTAAAGCTCCATGGGGTCTTTCCGTCCTGTCGCGGGTAACCCGCATCTTCACGGGTATTATAATTTCACCGAGTCTCTCGTTGAGACAGTGCCCAAATCGTTACGCCTTTCGTGCGGGTCGGAACTTACCCGACAAGGAATTTCGCTACCTTAGGACCGTTATAGTTACGGCCGCCGTTTACTGGGGCTTCAATTCTGGGCTTCGCCGAAGCTAACTCATCCTCTTAACCTTCCAGCACCGGGCAGGCGTCAGCCCCTATACGTCATCTTACGATTTTGCAGAAACCTGTGTTTTTGATAAACAGTCGTTTGGGCCTATTCACTGCGGCTGACCTTTCGGTCAGCACCCCTTCTCCCGAAGTTACGGGGTCATTTTGCCGAGTTCCTTAACGAGAGTTCTCTCGCACACCTTAGGATACTCTCCTCGACTACCTGTGTCGGTTTGCGGTACGGGTAGTTATATTCTAACTAGAAGCTTTTCTTGGCAGTGTGACATCAGTTACTTCGCTACTTAATTTCGCTCCCCATCACAACTTGTCCTTAAAGTTAAGCATTTAACTCAACTTCAGACTTATTGCTTGGACGCACATATCCATCAGTGCGCTTCCTTAGCCTGCTGCGTCCCTCCATCGTTCAAACAAATATAACTAGTACAGGAATCTCAACCTGTTATCCATCGTCTACGCCTCTCGGCCTCGACTTAGGTCCCGACTAACCCTGGGAGGACGAGCCTTCCCCAGGAAACCTTAGTCATTCGGTGGACAGGATTCTCACCTGTCTTTCGCTACTCATACCGGCATTCTCACTTCTAAGCGCTCCACC
>NZ_JBXAXZ010000012.1:1897-3297 GCF_056782055.1 Dellaglioa sp. CoH-57-MRSF-16
CAGTCCTTACGGTCTAGCTTCGTTGCCCTTAGAACGCTCTCCTACCACGGAACCCTAATGGGTTCCATCCACAATTTCGGTAACATGTTTAGCCCCGGTACATTTTCGGCGCAGAATCACTCGACTAGTGAGCTATTACGCACTCTTTAAATGGTGGCTGCTTCTGAGCCAACATCCTAGTTGTCTGTGCAATTCCACATCCTTTTCCACTTAACATGTATTTTGGGACCTTAATTGGTGGTCTGGGCTGTTTCCCTTTCGACTACGGATCTTATCACTCGCAGTCTGACTCCCGGATATAAATCAATGGCATTCGGAGTTTATCTGAATTCAGTAACCCTAGATGGGCCCCTAGTCCAAACAGTGGCTCTACCTCCATGATTCTTAATTCCGAGGCTAGCCCTAAAGCTATTTCGGAGAGAACCAGCTATCTCCAAGTTCGTTTGGAATTTCTCCGCTACCCACACCTCATCTCAGCATTTTTCAACATACATGAGTTCGGTCCTCCAGTGCGTTTTACCGCACCTTCAACCTGGACATGGGTAGGTCACTTGGTTTCGGGTCTACGTCTACTTACTATGGCGCCCTATTCAGACTCGCTTTCGCTACGGCTCCGTCTTATCAACTTAACCTCGCAAGCAAACGTAACTCGCCGGTTCATTCTACAAAAGGCACGCTATCACCCATTAACGGGCTCTAACTATTTGTAGGCACATGGTTTCAGGAACTATTTCACTCCCCTTCCGGGGTGCTTTTCACCTTTCCCTCACGGTACTGGTTCACTATCGGTCACTAGGGAGTATTTAGCCTTGGGAGATGGTCCTCCCGGATTCCGACGGAATTTCTCGTGTTCCGCCGTACTCAGGATACTGCTCTGAGAGATTTTCATTTAGTATACGGGGCTATCACCCTCTACGGCGAGTCTTCCCAGACTCTTCTACTATAAAAATCTTTGGTAACTCAAATGAGCAGTCCTACAACCCCAAGAAGCAAGCTTCTTGGTTTGGGCTCTTCCCTGTTCGCTCGCCGCTACTTAGGGAATCGATTTTTCTTTCTATTCCTGCAGGTAATTAGATGTTTCAGTTCCCTGCGTTTACCTCTATATAACCTATGTATTCAGTTAATAGTAACAGTCGATTAAAACTGCTGGGTTCCCCCATTCGGAAATCTCCGGATCAAAGCTTACTTACAGCTCCCCGAAGCATATCGGTGTTAGTCCCGTCCTTCATCGGCTCCTAGTGCCAAGGCATTCACCATGCGCCCTTGATAACTTAACCTAACTTTACTTAAAGCAAAGTGGTTTTGTTAAGAACTACGTTCTTAACTAATAAAACGCGGTGTTTCTCGGCTTATTGCTTAAAAATTTAATAAATATTATCTAGTTTTCAAAGAACAAATTT
>NZ_JBXAXZ010000012.1:3395-5181 GCF_056782055.1 Dellaglioa sp. CoH-57-MRSF-16
CCTCAAAACTAAACAAATTTTCGACAAGTGTGTAGGTTTCCGTAATATTCCTTAGAAAGGAGGTGATCCAGCCGCAGGTTCTCCTACGGCTACCTTGTTACGACTTCACCCTAATCATCTGTCCCACCTTAGACGGCTGGCTCCTAAAAGGTTACCTCACCGGCTTTGGGTGTTACAAACTCTCATGGTGTGACGGGCGGTGTGTACAAGGCCCGGGAACGTATTCACCGCGGCATTCTGATCCGCGATTACTAGCGATTCCAACTTCATGTAGGCGAGTTGCAGCCTACAATCCGAACTGAGAACGGCTTTAAGAGATTAGCTTAACCTCGCGGTCTCGCAACTCGTTGTACCGTCCATTGTAGCACGTGTGTAGCCCAGGTCATAAGGGGCATGATGATTTGACGTCATCCCCACCTTCCTCCGGTTTGTCACCGGCAGTCTCATTAGAGTGCCCAACTAAATGCTGGCAACTAATAATAAGGGTTGCGCTCGTTGCGGGACTTAACCCAACATCTCACGACACGAGCTGACGACAACCATGCACCACCTGTCATTCTGTCCCCGAAGGGAACGGCCTATCTCTAGGTTTGTCAGAAGATGTCAAGACCTGGTAAGGTTCTTCGCGTTGCTTCGAATTAAACCACATGCTCCACCGCTTGTGCGGGCCCCCGTCAATTCCTTTGAGTTTCAACCTTGCGGTCGTACTCCCCAGGCGGAGTGCTTAATGCGTTAGCTGCAGCACTGAAGGGCGGAAACCCTCCAACACTTAGCACTCATCGTTTACGGCATGGACTACCAGGGTATCTAATCCTGTTTGCTACCCATGCTTTCGAACCTCAGCGTCAGTTACAGACCAGAGAGCCGCTTTCGCCACTGGTGTTCTACCATATATCTACGCATTTCACCGCTACACATGGTGTTCCACTCTCCTCTTCTGCACTCAAGTTATCCAGTTTCCAATGCATTTCTTCGGTTGAGCCGAAGGCTTTCACATCAGACTTAAAAAACCGCCTGCGTTCGCTTTACGCCCAATAAATCCGGATAACGCTTGCCACCTACGTATTACCGCGGCTGCTGGCACGTAGTTAGCCGTGGCTTTCTGGTTAGATACCGTCACTAGGTAAACAGTTACTCTTACCTACATTCTTCTCTAACAACAGAGCTTTACGATCCGAAAACCTTCTTCACTCACGCGGCGTTGCTCCATCAGACTTTCGTCCATTGTGGAAGATTCCCTACTGCTGCCTCCCGTAGGAGTTTGGGCCGTGTCTCAGTCCCAATGTGGCCGATCACCCTCTCAGGTCGGCTACGTATCATTGCCTTGGTGGGCCTTTACCTCACCAACTAGCTAATACGCCGCGGGTCCATCCAAAAGTGACAGCTTACGCCGTCTTTCATTATCAAACCATGCGGTTTAACAAATTATGCGGTATTAGCACCTGTTTCCAAGTGTTATCCCCCTCTTTTGGGCAGGTTACCCACGTGTTACTCACCCGTTCGCCACTCATTATCTTCGGTGAGTGCAAGCACTCGGTGAAGATAATGCGTTCGACTTGCATGTATTAGGCACGCCGCCAGCGTTCATCCTGAGCCAGGATCAAACTCTCATATAAAAAGTTGATTGCTCTTATTGTTTTGTTACTTTTTGAAACTAGCGAATTGACTTCGCAAATGTTTGCTCTTAACTCTTAGTTAAGAGACCCTACACATTTGATTTGTCGAAAATTTGTTCAGTTTTCAAAGATCTACTTGGTTGCTTTTGACAACTTTTATATCATATCAA
>NZ_JBXAXZ010000013.1:0-4217 GCF_056782055.1 Dellaglioa sp. CoH-57-MRSF-16
GAGGTCATTATAGTCCCACGTTGTTCTAGTCAGTTTATCTCTTAACGAGTCGGCTTCACGCCTTGCTCTAGCATGCATTTGATTGTAATTATCACTAAAAGACGCCCGTTGTTCCAAATCAGCGAGATCAGATTTATCAACCATGACTTTATTTTTATTCAGCAAAGTTGGTTTACTAGCAATTTTTTTGTTATCCCGTGGCTTGATTTCATCAAGCTGTTTTTTAGTATCTGCAAGCTTTGCTTGTGTCTCTTGTTTTTCGGTCTCTATTTTTTTCAAATCTTCCCGCATAGTTTTGTATTCGGGTACTGATAAATTCTTACGCTCTTTGTTTTTGTTGCCACGTTGAACATCAAAGCCATTCTCTTTGAGATATTGTGGTAATTCCTCTTGAATGCGCTGTAAGGCTTCACGATTGAATATACGCTTAGCTGAGAGCTTTCTATCATCATCAAAGGGCACAATGCCCATATGCATGTGAGGGGTCTTCTCGTCCAAGTGAACGACCGCATAACGAATATTTTCGTCGCCATAGTTATCTGCAAAATATTGTTTGGCTGTTTCAAAATATTTACGGGTTTCGACTTCGTCTAATTGCTCAAAAAAATCTTTGTCACTGGTTAGAATCCACTCATTGACTAAAACAGCGTCTTTGCGAACTGCCCGCTTACTAGCTTTATTTTCGTTGATATAGGCTTCAATATCCGTTTTAAAATTATCAGTGCGCCCAGCCACCAAATCATAATTCAAGTGGGAGCGGGAAACATCAATATCTTCGTTGCTGTGATTAGTCGTTTTCCGTTGGTCATGATTGCCAATACCGACTAAATTATCAGCTTTTAATTTCGTCATTCTAGCCACTACAAAACTCATAGTACGCACCTCATTTCGGAGTTATCTTCCAAGTAAAGTATAACCCACTATACTTCACTCTGTGAAGTGTGGTCTCTGCGAGGCTAAAAACTGTCTGTCCACTTTGCCCCTTTTTTCGCCTTTAGGCTGAAAAGGTTCGACGTGAACAGGCACAAAAAAAAACGCCTACAGCTGTCCTTTTTTCTAGTAACAGAAATGATATTTTCACCTTTGCATTTTTCCGCAACGATTGCAAATTCATTTCAATATCAAATTCAAAACAACAGACCTTGCCACTTTTTCAAAAGTGGCAAACCCAGAAAATTTCTACATGTCTCCGACGGCTCGAAAACGAGTTGCCAAGAGGGTGGAAAATCAGTGGATCGTATCAACTTCTTAAATTCCTTCCGATTTGCTTCAGTCAGACATTTATCGTTGACCCTACCGTTTATTTTCCCACTGGCCAAATAAAAAAGAGTAGCCTAAGCTACCCTTTTCTAAAAAAATAGTTCAACAATCGCGCCCATTGAAGGTAAATTTTTAAGAAATAACATTTTTTCATTTTACTTAGAAAATATAATACTAGCCCCTTTTATCACATTTTTCCGTACAAATAGAAATGCATATTCTCTTGTAATTCTGGCAAATCGAGCGTTTCTTCAGCTAATCGTTCCAAACCTTGATGTTCATAAAAGCCAAAATTACATGTCGTATCCGTAAATAAGTAAAATGTCTTAAGATTTTCAGATGTCATATAATCTAAAAATTGTTGATACAATTGTTTACCGATACCTGAACCACGTTGGTTTCCATCTACAACAAAAAAAGCTAATTCACCATCAAAGTTTGTACCAATGCTCTTTAAAAGAATTTCATCAACTTCTTCAAATTTTTGAAACGTCTTTCCAATTTTACGCCCTTCTTTAGATATAGCAATTCGTGCAACAGCAATTCCTTGCCGAATAAGATACCTTAGTGGTTTACGATGTGTTTCTCTATTTTTACCCATAATAATACCAACAGGCACTTCATTAAAAACAGCAACACTAGTAAATGTTTGATTAACAAGACAACTGGCAAGATATATTTTAGACAGTTGTTTAGCTAATTTTGGGCTTCCTAATCGATCGTAGTTCCATGATTTGCGAATCATATCTTCCAAGATATGATAATCGGATGGTTTAATAGGACGGTATTTAATATCTGCTTGTGTCATTACTTTTCCTCCAAATAATTAACTTCTAAATTGTTCTTAAATCCAATATATTCCACGTCAATAATCATTACTTAACCTCTCCAGTCTCAATATTTATTTTATTTCTCCCATTTCTATCAATTCCTCAAATCCTTCAACAAAGTAATCTCTATCTTTCAAACAAACAACTCGTTTTTCTGGACCTTCAGGTGTCTCAGTTTCACTTAACTTTATACCACAAATAAAGCATTGACCTAAAAGCTCTTTAGTCGGGATAACATTTTGATCAGTGTATTCTAAGTATTTCTCAACATCACTTTCACTAAACTCTCTCATGCTCTCACCCCTCTCTCATTCTTTATTTCTCCTGTATCAGGATCAATGGTTTTTGAATAGACCGGACGATAACCACATTGGTAATTTGCATCAAAATATAGTCGAAAAATTCCAGAAGAACTTGAAATTATTTCATTCACATATTTCATACTCTCAATTCCAAATTCGTTACCTCTTTGTCTGATAAACGAGCTTAATTCCTTTACATTAACAATGTTATATTCATCTACAATTTCAAGTAAAGTCTGCCTTAATTCTTTCTTTTCATTTTCATCAAGTGTTACGTATCTATCAATATCAAAATCATTTATAAAGATTAAATCTTTTTTATCGTAGCGGTGTTTACCTTTCTTAATTGCATCAGAACTTTCATGCGTTAAATACTGAAAATAATACTCCACGCTATCAACAATTTCGATATGAGATACAGATTGATCACCTAAATTACGTTTTATTTTTTTCCGAATACTTTCAACAGTAACCGGATTACGAGCAATATACAAAACATGATAATGTGGTTTTTTATAAATTGATCCACCAGCACTTATTATCTCTTGTTCATCAGGAGTCATATCTTTAAATTTTCGTTCAGTTTTATCTAAATTATGGAGCGGACTAATCGCCATAGGAATACCAGTTTTTTCTAAATTTTCAATAAAGTTTTCAGGAATACTTTCAGGATACAAAATGAATGCAAAGTTTCTAGCCTTTGTATTTTTAGTAGTCATATAGTATAATCACCTTTAGAAAATAAAAGCATTTTTCACGAGCGAACTTGAGAGAGGGCGCTCTTTTTTTATGCTCATTTTTCTCCTTTCTTAGATTTTTCGATAACATCACGCATATAGTTTCTAATATCGTAAGTTACAATTTTTCCTTCACTTTTTAAAATCTCTTTGTAATCAGCATACATCTTTTTAGGTATTCTAACGGTTACAACTTGATATTCTGTTTTCTCTTCAGGCATAAAACTCACTCCTTTATTTTTTTATCATTATACATCATTATATACTTATAGTCTATATAGTCAAAAAATAACCCGTTTAAAAAAACGGCGGTCAAAACGGCGGTCAAACGGCGGTCATAAAAAAACTCCCAAATCCATTGGGAGAGTAAGCGTAAAGTCCTATTCAAGTAAAATTTGGCACTCGGCACTTATAGGGGGGTCGTAGTACGGGAGCGAAATTCGCTCCCTGCCCCCTGATTTTCAAAATTTTTATCCCACTCAAACCAAAATATGGGCTCCGCCCAAACCCGCAAGCTGTGTCAGCTTGACCCCATAAATGAGCGGGAGCTCCCGCTCAAACTCACCCCGCACTCGCCGTGGGGCAGGCAAAAAAAGCAGGTGTGCTTTTCTTTGCATGCGCAAAAGTGTTTTATCCGCTAGTCTATCAACTCCTTAAAGCCTCAAAAAGGGGCTAACTGCTAAAGCAGCAAGCCCCTTTAATTCGATTTACCGTTGACAGACACAAAATTAACGACGTTCAATCTAGCCAGATGTTAAATTAAGCTCTTAAATGCCATTTTAAGCCCATATAAGCGTTTTAAAGATGTGGACCGCCTAATTCATCAGATTTATGTTTTTCGAGTTCCTGTGAGCTTTCAGGGGCTTTTTTAGACGGTTCTTTTAGTCCTGCACGTTCTAGCCACTTGTCAGGTAAATTGATACCTAGTTTTTTGTGTAGAAATTCATCAACATTGCGGACAATGCCTTGAAGTGTTCCGACTAACTTTTGCAATCGCTCATTCTCTCTTTCGAGGTCATTATAGTCCCACGTTGTTCTAGTCAGTTTATCTCTTAACGAGTCGGCTTCACGCCTTGCTCTAGCATGCA
>NZ_JBXAXZ010000014.1:0-1818 GCF_056782055.1 Dellaglioa sp. CoH-57-MRSF-16
TTTTGTTTTTTATCCTGTTTATTTCTAATAGCGTTAAATGTTCTTCTCAATGAAACTGTGATGTCATGTTGCAAATCCTCGTAGTTATCTAAAAAGATAGTTGTTGGTTTTCCTGTTTGTTGAGTAATAAATGTTTCACTTGCCTTTTTAGCATTAAAAATAATCCCAATCATTTTTTCCATTTTCTTTGGATCATTTGCAGACCATAAAGTTAATTAGTTTATGGTCTGCAAATGATCCTGCTCTTATACTAAAAAGATGGACTATTTTTCTACCAGAAGTCAAGTGTTTCAATGCATTTAGGTTGTTTTATGAGCGTTATGGCAAAGCTGTGCGTACTATAACAGCCGACAATGGTTCTGAATTTATCTCATGGGACTTTTTAGAATATGTTCAAAAAGAGCTTAAAATTAAGCTATACTATGCCACACCGTCATCACCACAACAACGTGGTTCAAATGAAAACAGAAACCGTAAGCTACGTGATTGGTACCCTAAAGGCACGTCATTTAAAGATGTGAAACAACGACAATTAGATGAAGTAGCTTCAAAAATGAATGCTATGCCATTGAGACAGGCACTTGACGGTAAACGACCTATGGTAGTCTTTGAGCAGGAATATAAAGCCATGCAACGTTACCGTAGAGCTTATGAAAAGCGTAAACAACGTATGCTTGAAGTTAAAAAACAAGAATTCGAGAATAATTAAAAACGACATTGCAATTAAGCGGAGTAAATTGTAAAATTGTATAATAAAAAATATACGAATAGCTGGGTTGTGGCTAGCTAAAAAACGCCGACTAATGAATTTTTTCATTTTTGGCATTATTTTCGTTATAAAAAAAAAGGTAGGTGTAATTTAATGGGATATATATTTTTGGGGCTCGCGATTCTAGGTGAACTCTTGGGAACGAATTTGTTAAAAGCTTCAAACGGATTCAGTTCGCTTTGGGAAACTGTGGGGTCTTTAGTTTCATACGGTGCAAGTTTTTATTTTTTAGCATTAGCTATGAAAACTATAAACTTGAGTGTTGCTTACGCTTTATGGGCTGGCTTAGGAATTGTATTGACAACTGTTTTGGCAGTAGTCGTTTGGAAAGAATCTATTAATCTGAGCAGCGTCTTAGGAATTGTATTAATTTTGTCAGGAGTTGTCATTTTAAACTTGTATGGTCCTGGTCATTAAACCAAAATAAAAAACGACTAGCTGTATAAATATTATAATAAACAAAAGGCACCTGGTGTGTCTTTTTATTATGCTTAGAATATAAATATTTGAAAACGGGTTAATTAATTGAAATATTTGATATAATAGTGAGTAATTTGATTGCTAAAAGCCTTTGCGTAGACGTTCCAAAAACGTGTACGCAAAGGGTTAGGGCAACGGTTACTCGATGAAGCGAATCGTTATGCTAAAACGAAACAAAAACGTTATTTACGTTTGACTGTTTATGAAAAAAATTATGCAGGCATTCGTTTTTATGAACGTCATGGATTTAAAAAAATCGGGATAAAACATTTTCCTTTAGGAAAACAAGATCGTATTTGTCCGATTTTAGAAAAAGAAATCTAAAAAAACGTCCTCACTTTTGATGTTGAGGACGTTTTTTTAGACTGGTAATGTAACCATAATTCGCTTTCCTTTTTGATAAACCGCTAATTCTGTCACACCTGTTGCTTTTAAAGTTTCTCTATGGCTCTTATATGAGCTAATGTAGCCATTTTAACTTAATGATTGCAGGTATTCGCTGTACCACACTTCAAAAGTATTTCTCATTGCGCCAAAAATGTAATTTTCAGGATTAACTTTTTGTTTTT
>NZ_JBXAXZ010000015.1:0-1690 GCF_056782055.1 Dellaglioa sp. CoH-57-MRSF-16
TGTACTAGGCCCTGTCAAGTTGACGGATGAAATAATATAAAATTTAATATGTTTCTAAATGGCTTTATCCCAGTATTCATCTGGGGTAAGGCCATTTCTTTGTGTTGAGCGATTGTAATGATTAAAATATTCAATTCCTGCTTCAACCAATTTCATAAGTTCTTGATAGGTCTTTGGCAGTGGCTGACGTGCCATCCATCGATTTTTAAATTCATTCCACCAACGCTCCATTGGAGCGTTATCGTATGGCGTTCCTGGTCGGGACATACTTCTAGTTACTTCATATCGATCAAGAGAACGATTAAATAGTTTTGAGGTATAAGCTGAACCGCGATCGGTGTGCACCATGGGGTGTACACTACCAGCACCTGAAAAGGCCTGCTGAAATACCTGGATTTCTGCTTCACTAGTTTCTGTAGGACTTAGATTATAGGCTAAAAGTCGCCGACCATAAAGATCTAAAACACCACTTAACCGAATTTTATATTCGCCATTTATGCCATATGAAAGCTCTGTTGAATCGGCCAACCAAACTTGGTTAGGTCTACTCACACTAAAATTTTGATTAAGAAGATTATCTTGGATATATTGTTCTGATTGTTTCACACGATTATGCTTCTTCGGATGTACTAAACATCGAATACCTAGTTCTCGCATAACTCGTCGAACCTGTTTGAAAGTAATGGGAAAATTAATTGATGTGTCAGCTTGTAAATTTACCAACATGTTTCCAGTACCAATCCCTTGTAGATTGAAATCAAACCAGTATTGGGTTCGCTCTTTAAGTTGTTTATTACGTGTCTCCCAAACTGTTTCTTGTCTTTTTAACCCTTTGTAGTAAGCCTGACGGCTAACGCCAACCATTTTTATAAGTTTTGTTATCGCACCATGCTTTTCTTGACTAACATTCTTAATCGCGTGATATGCCAGTCGTCTTTGCTTATTCACCCCTTGCGCTGAAGTTCCTGCCATTTTTTTATAAAGGCCGCATATAATTTTTGATCTTCGATTTGGCTTTCTAACTCGTGAATCCGTAGATTCGCTTTATCTAAATCTGTTAGTTCTGATTGATCTTTACGGTGACCACGATTATCGATTAGTGATTCATAACCACCTTGTCGTGCCTTAAGAACCCATGAACGGGCTTGTTGATAAGAGACACCGAAGTGTTCCGCAGTTTCATTATAACTATGTTTATCTTTGGTAATATATTCAACAATTGAAACGCGTTCTTCAAAAGAAGTTTTACGACTCATAATGGGAACCTGCCTTTTGGACGGTGACGCCGTCACCGTTTTATCCTCATTATACTTGGAAACCCAGTCTAATAGTTGTTTTTGTGATCGTAAACCAAACTTAAGTGCAACATCTGCTTGTGAATATTGACCCGTTAGATAAGTTAATACCGCTTCTAATTTCAGCGCTTTTGAATAGTGATTATTGTGGCGCGCTTCCTGTAAACCTTCAATACCATCGCGGTCATAGCGATCGACCCAACGTTTGAATAGATCTTTATTAATACCGTATTCTCGGGCAAAAGTTCTTCTCGGCATTCCGGACTTTCTAAATTCTTCGATAAACGTTAATTTTTCTAATGCTGAATACTTGGCTCTGGACATACAAAAATCCCTCCATGATTATCGGATGAAATTATATTATTTCATCTGACAACCATAAAGGGATTATTACA
>NZ_JBXAXZ010000016.1:0-1430 GCF_056782055.1 Dellaglioa sp. CoH-57-MRSF-16
TGAAGTGAACCCCCTGAGTTGGAGAAATCTAACTCAGGGGGTTTTACTATGTTCACAGTTGAAATAAAGAAAAAAGTTCTAAAAGAATATTTGAAAGGTAAACCAGCCGGTTTACTAATGAAGAAGTATGGAATCAAGGGATCTGCAACTATTTATCAATGGTTGGATCATTTTAAAATGTTTGGGATTCAAGGCTTAGAAAATAATTTAGGGAAGACATTTTATGATTATTCCTATAAAATGAAGGTCATTCACTGGCGATTAAAACATAGGGCTTCTTTTCCGGTTACAGCACGTCATTTTAAAATTAAGAATCCTGTCGTGATTTGGGACTGGGAAAAGAAACTGGTACAAGGTCGCTTAAAAACTTCAAAAGGAAAACTGCCTAAAATGACTAAATCAAAAAATCCAAAAACTTCAAAACAATTACAAGAAGAAAATGACTTTCTAAGGGCACGGGTAGCGTACTTGGAAAAATTGGACGCCTTAATACAGAAAAAACAAAGATTAAAAACCAAGAAAAAGCCCAGATAATCACTGAGTTAAGGTGTGAATTACAGATTAAGTTGGCAACCGTATTAAAAGCTGGACTGATGTCCAGCAGTAGCTACCATGATGCTTGTAAACGAGAGTACCAACAAGATTCAAAAGAACTGATTGAAACGATTAAAACAATTTGTGAAGGGCATTCTGATTATGGGTATCGTCCCGTAACAAGTGAGTTACGTAACATAGGCATTAAAATCAATCACAAAACCGTGTTGAGAATAATGCGAGAAAACAAACTCCTATGTCACGCTTACGAACGAAAAACGAAAAGATATAATTCATATAAAGGAACTGTTGGTAAAATAGCTTCCAATCTTTTAAACCGACGTTTTAAGACTGATAGATCCTATCAAAAAATAGTAACTGATGTCACTGAACTACGATGGGGAAATAAAAGTACAAATGAAAGAGCTTATTTTACGGCATATATTGATTTATTTAATAGTGAAGTCCTTCAATGGTCAATTAGCCTCCACCCAACGGTGGAGTTTGTGACAGAACCACTAAAACGGTTAATCAATAAACGTTCAAATCTCAGTTATCGAATGACAGTTCACTCTGATCAAGGATTTCAATATCAGAACAGCCGTTATACAGAGATTATCAAATCAGCAAAAATTTTTCAAAGTATGAGTCGCAAAGCGACTTGTTTAGATAATGCATGTGCTGAAAGCTTCTTTCATATTTTAAAAGTTGGGACAGTTCATAATCACGATTATGCGACATACGAAGCTTTAAAAGTAGCCATAAAAAATTATATTGATTATTACAATCATAAAAGAATTAAAATAAAACTGGCCGGTATGTCTCCGATTGAATATCGAAAACATACCGACCAGATGATCGCTTAATATTTACTCCAACTTTTGGGGTTCACTTCA
>NZ_JBXAXZ010000017.1:0-1084 GCF_056782055.1 Dellaglioa sp. CoH-57-MRSF-16
TTTCGATGGTGGTGCCCATAGATTGGATACCGCGCGTCATGAAGCGTTCCGCAACGAAGCCGTCCGGTTTGTACAGATCAACCCATCTTTTTAGTTCTGCCAAGAATTCGGTGCGGGAGGGCCCGAACCGGGTCAAATCCGAAACGGGCTTTTCTAACACCGCATTGGCCATTACCTTTACTTTGCCGCTGGCGTTTACGGCCACCACCGCGATCCCGGTATTACTGGAACCCGGGTCTAGCGCCAGTACACGTTTCGTGTCCGGTGCCAAGCCCGAGGATTGCGGCAACACATAGGATTCGCGTGGCTTTTTAGCCTTTTTCGACCTTTTAGCCATGCTGAATACTCACTAAGTTCTAGTGCTCTAAAATTGAGAATTAGACTTTAGCGCTGTATCACCTGACGTACCGCACTATTGCCTCCTGAGCGACCTGCGAACCCCGGCATCGGCATGCTGGAACCACCGCCATAATTGAAGGCCCGGGCCTCAGAAAGGCGCTCCATGACGCGCGGATGGTGCACAATTGTGGAACCGAGCACAATTGCCCGAAACATGTCGTCCGTATACCCTTCACCCTTTTCTGGCGTCTTTTCCGGCCCCACGTCACGTACCGTAATCATCTGGTGCATGATGTGTGGAACAGGTCGATTCATGAATTCTGTTCGGTAGTCCTCAATACCACCAGCCATGATTCGTGTACCCTCGGCTTCCGTCACAGTCGGAAATATCAAGTTCTTTGAGGCAATCATCGCATGGCACGCATCGAATTCCTTGCGGCGCGGGCTGTACCGGCAACCATGCCCACCGCATTCGTATCGCGCGCCAACTTCAGAATCACGTTCAGGTAGATCAGGTTGAAGTTGACCTTCCTGCCGTCAAGTGGAATACATTCGAGGGCGGTGCCGACTACCGTTTTCCCTGTGTCGAAATCGTAGTGGACAGATGCAATACAGAACGAGTTGTTCGAGGACCCGGCGTCGATCGCGATTATGCTTGGCCACTTGAAACGACGCACGGTTTCGATACGACCGTAGACTTCACCCGGCTTATCGAACTGGTAGATGAAGTTGTGCGCATTTGGCC
>NZ_JBXAXZ010000018.1:0-1055 GCF_056782055.1 Dellaglioa sp. CoH-57-MRSF-16
CGGGACGCTTGAAAACGGAGACCCGCGCTTCGCCCCCATCTTTGACGAGCCGCAATAAGGAGTGAACATGGAGCTGCTTACCGTTGTATATGAGCCCGTAAGTGGGGACGTGGTACCCGACGCGATGATCAACACCTACGTCGAGAATATGATCACGCATCGTGGCGTGTACACGGTGGGCAGTTCCATCATCGTGGACGCAGTTCGTCGAGCTATCGCGCTTGACAAGATCGATCACCGTGATGTTGCGTTTTCGTTCGAGGGTCGGCTTCTGTCCGTCAACGCGTTCGGACGAATCCCAGAATGGCCTGTGGGATTTGCCGACATCTGGGACGGTATTACGTCTGACATACTGAAGGCCGGTATCGCCAAGAGCAAACGTAATTGACATGGACGCTGCTGATCTGTATAGTTTGCTTGAGGATTCGCTGTGCATCGTGCGGCGCGCGGTGTGGAGCGAATATGATGACTGGGCTGCGTCAGTCGAACAGCGGCTGATGAATGCCATGAACGAACTAGTTGAGGAAGATGAAGATGAACAAGAAGTATCACCGTGAGGTGCGTCCCATGTTCAAGTCGCTGGAGCAGTATCTAGGTTTGGAACTGGATCGTGTCCGGCACACGGAACTCGAACAGTTCGCGGAAGAGCACAAACAGTTCGTGCGCCTGAACGACAAGAAGGACGAGGCTCTGTTCGGCATCGAATGCCACACGCTCAAGATTCGTGCAGACTACGACGCGCGCATTGACGCCACTGTCTATCAAGGCTTGATCGAAGGCTATGCTCCGTACGAGGTCTTGTTCGATACCGGATACCGGTCCAGCGTGGACGAGGTGCTGACGTACCTCAAACTCGGTGTCGAGAATCTGGGCCTCGGGAATCCCGATCTCGACGAGGAAGATGAAGACGAGGACGAAGTAGATGCATAAACATTGGATTCGCGAGTTTTCGGATAGTCCTAAGCCGGCACCTCTGTACGACATGTACTACGGTAACGACTATTCGGAGCCCGTCATTGTCTGCCTCGAACGTGAGGATGGCACACGCTACATTC
>NZ_JBXAXZ010000019.1:0-887 GCF_056782055.1 Dellaglioa sp. CoH-57-MRSF-16
ACATTAGACTATATCTGGTACCCATAAACGGGGTACAACAAGTGATCGACGTTGACTCATCGGTCCTGATCCGCAGCAATAATCAATTTGTGTCGCCTCAAGTAGCAGCTTCAGTAGACCTGATAATGGCACCGGTTCAAACCATGTTCACGCCGTTTGCGGATGCGGCTACGGCCTTGATGCTGACGCTGACCGGATATCAGAATGTGCGTGTGTGCTGGCGGGAACCCGTCAATTCGGATGATAACCCGAGCAACCAGATCGTGACCGCGCCGGACCCGACTGGTGGTCAGTGCGTGTGTGGGATTACATGCGCGGGCACTCAAATCTCTTACGTACCAGTTCTTAACGTGTATTAAACAAGGAGCCTCAAATGGCAGTCTACAAACCGGGTTACCCTCTTATTGGCAAGGGCCTAAATGAACCATCGACGCAGACCGTTGTTCCGGTCATGACGCGAGAAGGTCAGGTCATCGCGTTTGTCACAATATCGAAGACCACGTTCACAGGCACCGAGACAAGCCTCACACTTCCATCTGGCAACGCCCCGCTGGTGAGCGTTCAACTCGCGCCCCGCGCTCAGATGGGCGACCTCAGCTACAACACGCGCCTCGAAGAATTTATGGCCATTATGTGGCCAACAGACGTGGAGTGGCAAAAGCCGTGGATCGGGTTCTCCGAATTCGTGTTCTCAGACGATCCGCACAACATCGATTGGTGGGGCTTCTGGTCGATGCCGGTCAATACGATTCGTTACCGCTTCAGTGATGGCGTATATCTGCCTGCTCTTGCCTTCAACCTCAATGCTATGGTTCCGCCCGCAAAGAACCCGGTCAATCCGACACCGCCCACAAACGGCACGATTCGTTGGGCCGCGTCCGTTGATC
>NZ_JBXAXZ010000020.1:0-818 GCF_056782055.1 Dellaglioa sp. CoH-57-MRSF-16
GAGTTCGGCCGCTCATCACCCGCACCAGAAAAGACAATCAGGACACCTAGCTACATGGCAACGAAAAAGGCGGCTCCCGCCAAGACCACGAAGAAGGCAGCATCCGACGAAGTTCTCAAAGAGATCGAGGAGGCGACTAAGACCCCGAAGTTCGACGTGCGTGCGTTTTACCGGGGGACCATCGATGACGTGAGCCGACGCCAAGGCGTAGAGGCCGATCCGATGGAAGACATTCAACCGCTGTCAACCGGTCTGCTGATGCTGGACCTGCTGTACGGTGGTGGTATCCGTCCAGCGATGTACACACATGCCGGTGACGAGCAGACGGCCAAGACCACACTGGCCCTAATGGTCATGGTCAACGCCGTGAACAAGAACGTCCCGCTGATCGCGTTCTGGGACTACGAAGGCTCAACCAAGAACTCGAAACCGTATCTTGCATCCATTCTCAAGTCTATGGGGGCGAAGGTAGGCATCCGTGACGTATTCGGTAAGAAGGACAAAGAGACCGGTAAATGGGTTGTTCATCCGGTTGTGCAGTACTACCCAGAAACGGTGGGTGAGAAGTTCTTCGATTGGATGGCAAGTATCCAGAAGCAGTACCCCGACAAGCGCATGGTTGCAGGTAAGTGGTGGCTGATCTATGAAGACAACAAGGCCAACAAGGCCATGATTGTTGACGCACACGACCCGAAGATGGCCAAGAAGTACGGAAAGGGTCTGTGGGTAGAGGCACCGGACGGAAACCTTCAGGGTGTCATCATCGTTGACTCGTATCCGGCAATGAATCCGGACTCTAACGACGATGAAGAGGCAGA
>NZ_JBXAXZ010000021.1:0-781 GCF_056782055.1 Dellaglioa sp. CoH-57-MRSF-16
GGCAAGAAGGTACCGTACGGGCCGTTCGACGGGAAGGTGCTGATCTTCACAAACAACGTGATCAGCGCCGAAGAGGTGTGGCGTTTGGCACCGCCTGAACTGAAGGCGTGCGGGATGCTGTACAAGGCTCAGAACAAGGTGGAGCACGGCCGACGTTTCGAGAAAATGGCGCGCATTCGCTGGATGGTGGGCGTCGAAGCCTCGATGAACGAGGGTCTTAACTTCCAGTTCGTGAGCCGTATATGCCGTACTGAAGTCGTGTGGAACCCGGGAACTCTGGAGCAAGGCAACAGCCGCGCCAACCGCCCTGAGCTAAAGGCACAGGATCGACGACCGTTCGTTTTCTTTGACTCGTTCACCGTGGACAACACGATCGACGTGACGAAAGCTGCACGGCTCATCTCCAAGGTGATCAGCGTCGCGCAGTTCGAGAACGCGGACAATCCGCTGTACCACGAGCTACCAACGGTCCCCGTCATCAAGATGTCGCTGGATTCGTTGCTTACGTTCAATACGTGGGAGTATCAGAGCGAAGAGCGCCCGGGCCTCATGGAGTACGCCAAGGCGCTTGCCGCCTACGAAAAGGTACGTGATGAGGATTACGAACAGTATCGGAAGGCGTACATACGGAAGTACGGTGAGGGTCCTGCGATGCGCCCTATTCCGATTGCGCCGACGCCTGCCGACATGGGCATCATGGAGCATGTGCCCTACACACCGGGTGCCAACGTCGCGGGCATGGAGAAGTTGGGGCTTACGCGCATCGACGACTACCTGAATC
>NZ_JBXAXZ010000022.1:0-737 GCF_056782055.1 Dellaglioa sp. CoH-57-MRSF-16
ACAAGTTCCGATTCTACGAGGATAAGAACTGCAAGCAGTGCGAATTTTTCGAAGATCGTCACTCTGATACTTGTGACAACTGCGGGTCTTTCTTGGGCGGCGCTGATTTGGCTTCCATGGTCAAGATCGGTGAGAAGGAATTCCTTAAAACTCCGCTCGGTGACGCAGGAGGTCTGAAACAGGTTCTCGAAAAGAGCGATATACCATTCAAGTTCAAGAAGCATTTCCCGACACAGGAATTTAGCAGGCCTATCAAATTCACGGGCACCCTCAAGGACTACCAGCCAGCAGCCGTTGACGCGATCCTGAAAAAGAAGCGTGGTGTCCTCAAAGCCCCGCCCCGGAGCGGTAAGACCGTGATGGGGGCCGCAGCTGTATGCCGCTTGGGTAAGAAGACGATCATCATGGCGTCGCAGCGTGAATGGATTCTCGGCTTCCAAGAGACATTTATCGGATCGGACACACAGGCCGCCCTGACCAACTGTAGAAAGACCCAGATCGGCCTGTGCAAGACCTACGAAGATTTTCTAAAGTACGATATCTGTCTCGTTACATGCCAAACTTTCTGGAGTGCCAAAGGACGTAAACTTTTGCGCCGAGTTCGCGACATGTTTGCGATGCTGCTTGTAGACGAAATCCACACGGGCGCTGCCCCCAAGTACGCGTCAGTGATAGCCGCACTCAACTGCGAATACAAGGTCGGATTGTCAGGCACCCCGAACCGCAAGGACGGCCGG
>NZ_JBXAXZ010000023.1:0-704 GCF_056782055.1 Dellaglioa sp. CoH-57-MRSF-16
ACAAGAAAAGTGGCGATTTGCTCTGCCCTACCAGCCCATATGCGACGCCATAATCTATGGTGCAGTAATTGATTTGTTCTACGACGTATCTGATCCCGATTCAGGTCTAGCAAGCAATGCCCAAGTTTGGCGTAACGGCATTGAGTACGCGGGCGGCACCACGTTTACAGTTAACGATGGTTCGGTATACGGAGCAACTACAGCAGTGAGTTTTGCGGCCGGTGAAGTGAAATCCGTCAACAACAAGTTTCCGAATTCTGTTGGTGCCGTCGAGATTGATATTGCGGATATACCCAATCTTCAACAGGAACTCGATAATGCTGGCAAGGTGAAGACCGTAGATGGTCAGCAACCCGATGCTAACGGCAATATTGTGGTTCAGGCATCGGATAACAACGCTGCGACCGGCACATCGCTTATCTCAGATAGCGGTTCTACTACTGGGAACATAAAACTCAAAACTCTGGTTGCTGGTAGCAACATCACCATCGCGCCTGATGCAAATGGCAACCTGAGAATCACAGGAACGGTGCCTCCACCGCCTGTTACTTCGGTGTCCGGACAAACCGGTGCTGTCGTTATATCCACGGTGAATAACAATGGAGCAACCGGTACATCGCTTATCTCAGATAGCGGTGCCACAACCGGCACAGCAAAGCTCAAGACGCTGGTAGCAGGTTCCCTGATATCGTTCTCGACGGACG
>NZ_JBXAXZ010000024.1:0-683 GCF_056782055.1 Dellaglioa sp. CoH-57-MRSF-16
GTCCTCTGCGCGTTAAGGCAGGTGACACGGTTATCACGTCAATGACGACTGCAACCGTAGAAGTAGATGGTGAAGAGCTGAAGGTGTGCCTCGAAGGCGACCTGATTGGTATCATCAGTTAAGTAGTACGAATCAGATAGTGAGCCGGACGAAGTTGTTACCCGGTCTATCTGACTCAATTCCGGTGTAGCTCAGCGGTAGTAGCAACGGACTGTTAATCCGTGGGTCGCTGGTTCGATCCCAGCCACCGGAGCCAAACATGCGCGGGTAGCTCAGTTGGTAGAGCACCGGACTGAAAATCCGGGTGTCGCTGGTTCGAGTCCAGCCCTGCGCACCAACGTTGTGACCTCGTAAAAATCGTAGGAGGGGCTGATTACCCCGACCGCAATTTGTGTCCCGGGCTCGGCCTGTGTGTCGCTAGTGTAGATTTTCCACGTGTTGAGGTCAACTAATCAATTGGGGACTAGCCAAGTCAGGTCCAAGGCACTGGGTTTTGATCCCAGCATTCACAGGTTCGAATCCTGTGTCCCCTACCACAGGTGTTTAGTTCAGCTGGTAGAACGGCGGCCTCCAAAGCCGTTGGTCGGGAGTTCGAATCTCTCAGCACCTGCCATATTCAGTCAGTAGAACTGACCAGCTACTGATTCGGGTTCGCCCGAGATTCATGCACGACGGTATTGCAC
>NZ_JBXAXZ010000025.1:0-680 GCF_056782055.1 Dellaglioa sp. CoH-57-MRSF-16
GGACCGGGCTATGGGCCTATAGTCCATAGCGGTAAACACTCCGGACATAAACTGACCGAGCACAAGGCGCTGTGAGGGCTGTGGCGGCGGCAGCGTGATAACGTCCTTGTGGCGCAGAACGCCTGTGCTGGTTACTGCCATCTCCATATATGAAGCGGCTGTCGCATAGCCCCTATCTGCTATACTGCGTGCGAACTCCGCATATGTCTTATTGCGTGGTAGCCACAGTTGAGAATCCGAAGTACTAGCCCCATCGAATTGGAGGCCGCACGTTGTCGCGATCTGCGATAGAACGTCATTTGAAGTTCCCCTTAGGCCGGCGACACTGGTCCCGGTCCAGTACTTTGGAAAGTCCAGATATCCGTCCACTTCATAGGCAAAGCCGTTGCCCATGTTTGTCTTTTTGTGGTCGTACTTCCGGAAGTTGAAGGTCTGTGTCTGACCTTGGTAAGCGCGAATCACAACCCGGATGGGAATGCCATCCTGTAGGGGCACGCTGTCCAAGGTGTGAGTCGCGTCAAATATGGAGAAGTGAACTGTGGGGACCAGTGCGCGTGTGGTCCATGCTATGTGTATGAAGTGCAGCACGTTCAGAGCTTCTAGTGGGAACTCTGTGTCGTTTATGAACAAGCTGACTTCTATACGATCTTTAATTGCGAAACTCATACGCCCCTCAGATC
>NZ_JBXAXZ010000026.1:0-652 GCF_056782055.1 Dellaglioa sp. CoH-57-MRSF-16
TCCTCAGCGTCATCAGCCCCGGCGCTCGGAAGGCCTAGCATCTGACGGCGGTAATCCACGTCATCCGACATTAGCTTCACGAAGTCAACATGGTCCGATTCGACCAAAGGTTTGATCTTGATCAAATGGCGCGTATCCGGGTCCATGATTAGTGTGCGGATCAAACCTTCATCCATTTCACCGTAGCCCTTCACGTGACGAATAGCCACGTTCTTGATACCCTTGGCCGCAAGCTTACGTTGCACTTCACCGAGCGTCGAGCCGATAGTCAGATCGTTGCCCTTCGATTCAGCATAGAACTCCGGAGCGTTAGCCACGTACACCATGCCACGCTCGAACAGGCCGGGCAGGAACTTGTACATCAGGCCCAGCAGCAGGCTGTTAATGTGGCAGTTGCTGCTTACGATGCCGGACGGAAGCATGAAGTGGTGATACTTCGGAACAGTCAAGCAGTAGACGGGCACCGGCTCCCCTTGCTTTTGGACGCGCAGCTTATTCACGGCCAAGAAGCCAAGACCGCTCGATTTGTCCTGCTTTGTCCAATCGTGGCGGGGCAACTTGTTGTGAGCCGGGAACCACACACGATCACCGATACGCATGTCCACGGCCCGGATGTAGCCTAGGTCTTCGGAGCCCGGGAACGGCAGAAGCC
>NZ_JBXAXZ010000027.1:0-642 GCF_056782055.1 Dellaglioa sp. CoH-57-MRSF-16
GATCCATGGAGCTGGATGCGGCTAGCCATGAGCTGCGTAAAAGCATCATGCGTGCCCTTAACAAAAATAGCATCGGCGTTGGGATCGCGACGCTGGAGTGGTGGATTGAGCACCTGACCGGCATTAGCGTGGCCGATCTGATTGAGGTCCCGGAACACGCTGCGCGAATTCGTCAAACCCGCATCAATTGGGTGCGGCACATGCTGGAGACTTGGTAATGAACAAGGTTCGTGAGTACAAGCTGCGCATTTTGGATGGAGTGATTTGCGCGCTCGAAGAAAAACGCGAGTCATTTGTGTGCGTGGGCATAGAGTGGTCAGGCTATGCGATACGTACGGAGATTGATGTCAGCGAACACCCAGCGGTAATCACGGCCCAGCACCAGCTGACTGCTTGGGTCAATAATTTGCTGACCGTAAATGGCAAGAAGGCACACACTCTGGAACACTGGCTACAGTGGCACGATATCCCCGTGGAGCTGTACGATTATTCATCGGAGCAGCAACGCCGGCTCATGCGCATGACGCGTGTCGCGTGGTGCCGCTGGATGAAGGAGCAAGTGTGAAGACATTGCGTGAATGCAAGATCGAGGTGCTGCACCGTGCGATCCGAGTCCTAGATGATCACTACCAGACATATCTG
>NZ_JBXAXZ010000028.1:0-632 GCF_056782055.1 Dellaglioa sp. CoH-57-MRSF-16
AGGTTGGGCCTGCTATTCCACTATCCTGCATGTTCGACTGCTACTGGCTACTGCACGAAGGACAAAAGGTGGGCTACTATTTCCGGTCCACGTTTCAGGTGCTCAATGGCGGTGGATACGTGTGCGCCTACATGGGTGCAGCGCGCGGTGCCGCAGATCGCGTTGAAATCCTATTGAACACCGAAGAGCTAGTGGTCTTCCACTATCCGGGCAAAGGCACAATGATCATCAGCCCTCACGTCGGAACCGAGCTTACCCAAATTTTCACGGAGCAATGATGGACCTGCTAATAGCATTGGCGTTCAATCTGCTACTCATGCTCGCTATGGCAGTTGGCGGTTGGGTTGTGGCGTGGTTTGCCACACGAAAAGATACCGAACTTGTAGGGGCTGCACCGAAGGCTATTGCTGGGTTTATGGCAGGCGCTGTGGCAGTTTGTGTTCTTGGCATGATCCTCAAGGACTGCATGCGCGCAAAGGGAGTTTTGTAATGGCTGAAGAATCTGATCTCGAACTATTCTTGTCCGACATCAAAGAAGACCCTAACTACAAGAAGTTTCGGCTCGTGGTCAAGGGCGTGCGCGAGAAGCTGAAGATCGAGCGTGATCAGGCCGAAGCCATGGGCCTGATGGC
>NZ_JBXAXZ010000029.1:0-612 GCF_056782055.1 Dellaglioa sp. CoH-57-MRSF-16
GCACACCATGTTGCGCCGATCAAACACCCGACACACAAACGTAGTAAAAAGGCAGTTGACAAGAGGCGAAGCCGTTGATAAACTTCAGTCTCGTTGTTCTAGTGTTGTACTGAGTAGCACCAACCCACCTGAAAGGAGATTTACCTCATGAGCAAGAACGTTATCACGATTTCGATCTCGGTCGATGGCTCGGATACCGCCGTCAATTCCTTCGCGTCGAAGGAAGCTGCCGTCAAGTTCCTGATGGGCAAGGGCATCGTCCGCTCGAAGGCACGCCCGATCGTGAACGCAGGCGTCGTCACGAGCCACACCGTCACCATCGAGCGCACGTTCATCAGCGCGCAGCCGGCTGAGGGTGCACCGGCCAAGCCGCGTACGTCGGTTCGCAAGCCGCACGCCGGTTCGGCCAAGGTCGCGGCCACGAAGGCACCGGCAGCACGCTCGGTCCCGGAGCAGGCCAGCAAGGTCGCACCGATCCCGGCATCGCCGTATCCGTTCCCGACGGGCGCTGCCCCGCTGTAATCGGCACCGACTCGTAATGCCCCTAAAAGCCCGGCCAGTCCGGGCTTTTTTGCGCCTATTGCAAACGTAATTGCTTCATGTATAATAGTC
>NZ_JBXAXZ010000030.1:0-605 GCF_056782055.1 Dellaglioa sp. CoH-57-MRSF-16
ACTATGGAGTTAAGCTTGAGGTGATTGCAGGGCTTCCATATGACACACAGGATGGATATGTGACGCTAGAGATTATAGCGCAAACCACGCTGACGCCAGCAAAACCGATGACAACAATAACTTGGTTTACCCCATCGTGAGGATGTTATGATTCTGACTTTGAATGACTCTACAAAAACTGCAAGTATACAAGATTGGGATCAATCGGATTGGGACCTACAGAAAGATACCATACCGTGGGACTATACAATAGAGTTCGATCCCATGATAGACGGTGGCATACTAGACACCATTCGAAACGACAGAGAAGTGCATTACGATCAACGAACCATCTATATACAAGAATGGATCGGTAACACGATGATCGTTCGACCACAGATCATATACGTACAGCAGCTTTTGCCCTTGGCTTCAGACCCGTCGGCACCGTCTGGCACGTAATTAGAGGATTCAAAAATGGCACTCTTGTTCAGCGAGGGCTGGGACGCTTACACCACTACGTCTGACGTGACAGGTTCCGGCAAATACAAAGTGTTTAGGACATCTAATAATGGCGGTCCTCAACTACTTAGCTCATCCGGTAAGTACGGGGGCAAAGCCATTAG
>NZ_JBXAXZ010000031.1:0-596 GCF_056782055.1 Dellaglioa sp. CoH-57-MRSF-16
ATTGCCTTTCGGAAAGCAAATGCCAAATCCTCACCATGACAGTCGGCTGGATCAAATGAGAACCCTAGCGTAATGGTTCTTGTCAGATCGCCACCGGACTCGTAGTCTACACTGATCGTGCGCCATCGTGGTGCAACCCATTCGGGAATATCATGCGAAAACTCCACTTTAGCTACCATAACTTCCCCTTAATACGTGCGAATCGTCGCACCCTTGAAGACGGCGCTACACACAACGCCCTCGACGAATTGACCGCTGGGGCTGCGCGCAGTGAATCCCGTATGGAACGTGTCGTCCTTCGAACAGCCGAAGAAGTCGTAGCCCGTGATCTTGATGTCCTTGAAGCCAGCACCGGTCAGCGTGTTACGTGCCTGATCTTCACGCGTGCATCCCGCGAGCGCCAGCGCCATCAACGCAATTGCCGCAATCTTCTTCATTCTTCCACCTCGTATTCAATGTAGCCACGCTCCAGCATCGTATCAACCCAGCCCAGACGTGCCTGATTTGCGTGGCGTATCCAAGTTTGCTGCTCATCCGGGATCATCATACGTGATTCGGACGGGACTCCACGCTTCTGGAACGCCACCCAATTACTC
>NZ_JBXAXZ010000032.1:0-593 GCF_056782055.1 Dellaglioa sp. CoH-57-MRSF-16
CCAGTCTCCAGTCGAGCGCGCGGCTTGGAAAACTATGGCGTTTCCAGTACTCTACGGGTACACTAAAAACTGAAGTGCTCTAATTTTATGGGGCACTACAGGAGAAAACAATGTTTCTGAGTAACCCCTTTTGGTCTGCAAAGCCAAAGATAGTTGTTGGTAGCGGCAACATCTTTATGCAGGCAACGAACACCAATTCGCTGTATAACCTAGACGCCAACGTCATCACTGGCAGCACTGCCGCAAACCCCGGGTACACAACAGTTATGGGTGGAGGTGACGGTGCCGGCAGCGGCTGGCTGATGGGAGGACGTAACAATAGCAACCAAAGTGTTACGACCAATAGAAAGTACAGCTTTGCTTCTGATTCCNCTACCAACATGACAGCTCTCACGGTTGCCATGTCCCAAGGAGGCCGTACTGGTAACTCCACACAGTTCCTCATGTACTCCGGTCAGTACAACACCGGAACTTCTGGTGCTCCGAGCATCATCTATCTGTATGCCTCTAACACGTATGCTGGCGGTGCAGCTGCCGCCCGTCTCGCAGTCAATGGTCCGGGTGCAGCTGGAAACGCGACTATAGGGGTGTTT
>NZ_JBXAXZ010000033.1:0-592 GCF_056782055.1 Dellaglioa sp. CoH-57-MRSF-16
CCTGAAACTGGACATCAAACGTCGTATGCATATTGAGGACAGCGCGCCGTGCTTGGGTCCCATGTACTTTTAGGACCAGCGGACCCGGGCTCGGTGCATTCTCTACCCAATATTTACCCAGCAGCGACACCAGATAGGTGCCGTAGGACACTGCCTTGGTATCTGTGCGCAGCACCATGAATTCTGGATCACGGCCTTTCTTGTGTAGTAGTACACACGAATCGACGGGTCCAGTGATCTCGTTAGTGCTGTCTCCAAACTGATGCAGGTTGTAGTGCTGCCACAAACCCGGCTCGATTTCTGGGCGCATCCATTCGTAAAACTTGTTCAGGTCTAGGCTCATGGGTGTGGTGCGTAGTTAGTGAACAGATAAAAAGTAACGACAAGTCCGGAGAGCGCGCCGAGCAGGACCCAGCGCATTTCACGGTGACTTGCATCGAAACATGATCCAAGCGCTCCGAACAAGCCGCCCGCGAGCGCCCCAATAGCAAGCGAGATCATGCCAATGATCGCATAGAAATACCAGCCAATCCCAGCTAATATCAGATGCAGCAGTGCCAAGAATCCTTCCATTATTTAGACCACCTTACCT
>NZ_JBXAXZ010000034.1:0-589 GCF_056782055.1 Dellaglioa sp. CoH-57-MRSF-16
CCGATGTCATTGTCGTGAGCGTTCCCTGCCACGATGGGATGGTGGTAAGGTAGTTTTGAAACTGGGAAACGAATTGATCAACGTCGGCTGTCAAGTCCGCCAGAACGAGCTTATTAGTATCTGCCATGTTGAACCTTATGATTGGTTGGCGGTGACGGAAAATGCTGCAACCAGCGGACCTGATTGAGAATCAAGGTTTAGGTTCAGGTTGTAAGCAATCCGAATCTGATAGCCGGGCAGCGACATGTCGGGCTTGACCCATGTGTTGCTCATGTCGAGCTGAATGCGGGGTTCCCAGCGGGCTATCGCCTGAATGAAGCCGACCTGAATCTTATCCGCAGTGTTTTGATCGATTGGTTCCTGTAGATAAGTGGGAAGGGAGGCCCCATACTCCGGCTGGAATATACGGGCTCGTGCCCCTATCTGACATGAGAACAGGTTGTACAACGAGTTGTTGATGGCCAGTACGTCAGGCAGCAAATCGGGGTTAGTGTCCAGCGTAAACTTCGACGACGCATCGACCCATACGGCACCCCGCGTATCAAGCTGATATGCTGTTGGTGTAGTCATGTTGAGTTCTCCTTACCAT
>NZ_JBXAXZ010000035.1:0-568 GCF_056782055.1 Dellaglioa sp. CoH-57-MRSF-16
TGTGTACCATGCGCTGTACATCGACAGGAGCTGTTGGTTGCGGGCGCGAATCGTGTCATGTGCCTGCTGATTGATGCTGAAATTCTCGACGTGCATTAATTACTCCGTGGTTGTAGCGCAAACCCACTCAGTGGGAACAAAACGAATCATACCATTGCGAGAGGTAAGAAACAAGGCTTTTGCTGGGGAAATAGCGCGAGGCTCCGGTTCTGATCGGGGCGGAAGCTTATCGAACCCCAACAACGGACTGTATTCGTCGTCAAGAGCACGTGCCCGCTCCCACCCATTGATCCACAGCGCCCGCGCGATCCCCGTCTCCGGGTTTTGATCGAGAGTCATTCCCGACCAGTAGGCGTCTCGGCCCGCGCGGCGTGGATCGGTCATTCGATATTCCGATATGCGTGTTCGATACGGTCAGCCAGACGACGGCGTTCGCACGCGACCTCTAGACANATGGCCTCTTGAGCAGATGTTAGGCAATCTTGGCCGATCTTCTCAAACTTTTGTGCTTCTGTACGAAGTAGGTCGATGCACACCAGCATCTCCTTAGGCGTCATGCCCAACGGGT
>NZ_JBXAXZ010000036.1:0-564 GCF_056782055.1 Dellaglioa sp. CoH-57-MRSF-16
CACCATTACAGGTCTATGGCCAAGGGCAATTTCCGTGAGTATCTTCAGGGGGACGAAGTGTGGTACAAGAAGTATCTGTACGTGATTCGCCCGATTATGGCTGCGCAGTTCACGGCCAAATTCGGGACTCCGGCTCCCGTCTCGTTTTCGCAGTTGCGCGATGCTGTGGAGCCTGCCAAGATCACGGCCGCTGTTGACGCGCTGCTCGAAATCAAGATGCGGACAGGTGAGAAAAAGCTACACCCGCGTGTCCCGATTCTCAACGAGTGGATCGAAGAGCAACTGGAGATTCTGGAGACAATTCCGGACCAAGAACTCGCGATCGTGTCGCCGGCTGTCGATCTGGATCAGGAATTCCGTGATATTTTGTACTTTAATGACATTTAAGGAGTCAGCATGAGTAAACCGTGGATTGAGGTAATGCGCTGGTGCGTCGAGAATCCGTGTGAAGACCCCATCCAGTTTATGGATTGTTGGCTGGAGGGCCGGTTCGACGTGTGTCGCAAAGAATGGCCTGAGGTTCCAGAATCGTGTTATCCGGGCACCACGGACGAAGCGGTTGAC
>NZ_JBXAXZ010000037.1:0-554 GCF_056782055.1 Dellaglioa sp. CoH-57-MRSF-16
CCTAAGGACCTTCCGACTGTTGATGATGTGCTGGCAGCTAACGAGCTTCTGGCCGAAGGATTTCAGCAGTACGATGAGCACGTATGGCCACAGCGTGAGGATCGGCTAATAGATAGGATTGCTGATGTCTTTAGGGGAACGCTGCGCGATCTGGCTGAATCCATAAATCGAGAACGCGCGCGCCGTAGCGCGGGGTCCGGCACACGGCACCTGACACTGGAAGGCCCAAAGGGTGTTACGACCGTAGAAGCCGAATCTGAGCCGTCTATGATGGATCGCGTGTCCGGTCTCCTAGGGGCACCCGCTGGTTCCGTGTCTGGTCCCGCAGGCATGTCGGCGGCCGGCACGGGAACTACGATATCGAGTGGGGCACTTACTGCTGGTGGCACAAAGCCTGTGGCTATCAAGCTGAGCAACAGTGCAGAGTCCGCGATTGAGAAGGCAGCTGCTGATCAGACTGCGCTATACAAGAAGCTATACGATTTCTTGAGCGGCAGTCGCGGCCATACGGGTGACGCACACGAGGGAGGCGTTCAGGGCGATCTCAACGAAGA
>NZ_JBXAXZ010000038.1:0-546 GCF_056782055.1 Dellaglioa sp. CoH-57-MRSF-16
CCCAGCACATATCACCGTATTGGACGGTCACAAGCACCGGAATAGACCACCGATAATCACACGATTCCGGATTCTCGGACTGACGCGGCGGCAGCTCCGTATTCCACCCAGCAGCATAGCTGCGATTTTTACCCATCTCATACATCTCCCTCATCACCCATCCCACACCACGTAATTTAAGATTGTCCAATCACAAAAGCGCCGTTCCGCGTCCCTCACTTCGTTCGGTCCTCGGTCCACTGGCGCATCCTACACAACAATTCACACCATGTCAACAAATCTCGTACTCGTTCTCGATCCGCAAGCCCCCGGCTCCTATCCACTGGCCTCACTCACGCTAACGTACAGACCGCTGATCGCAGTCGTCCACACGCCCCCAACCCCGATTTCCTTGTCCTCACTTATCCAGCAAGTCCCGCATCTTCGAGTCCTCCACGGACTAGGTATCAAGCCCGTCCTGCACTCAATTCCCCTAGGACCCTCGTCCCACATGTGGGCCCTCAACTACAACGCGGAGATCGCGGAGCGCGGATACAACCATGTGCG
>NZ_JBXAXZ010000039.1:0-542 GCF_056782055.1 Dellaglioa sp. CoH-57-MRSF-16
CGCGTCTACCGTACACCAAGAAGCTCGCCTTCTTTCAGATCGCGCGAATCGAGATGCTGGAACACAACCATCACGCGACGGCTGCTGTTGCTCCAGTCTCGACACTGCCTGATGACCAGATTGTACGGGTCATGGCGTTCAATGAATTCGTTCGGTGGATTGAACGTGAATTCGCGTTCCAGCATTAAGAACCTCTTGGGGTAGTTGTGGACACTTCTTTATTTACATGGACTGAGTGGCACGCTCAAACTTGGGACGCCACGCCTTGATCGCGTGCGTGAGACGCGAGCGCTGCATTTCCTTACCCATCAGCGTGAACATCTCAGCGTTCTCAAGGAACGCGTGTGAGCGATCCACGTACTGGGTGGGATGACAGCCTGCGGTTTCGTAGAAGAGACCGGTGGCGACGTGCTGACCCGGGTCCGAATACACCATCATCAGGTCCGCATCGCGGATCGACTTCTCCAGTAGCGTACGCGGGCGGCGTCGGAATGCACCATTCTCGAAACAGGTGACACGGATCAGGTCGCGCACCGTTTCCT
>NZ_JBXAXZ010000040.1:0-536 GCF_056782055.1 Dellaglioa sp. CoH-57-MRSF-16
GCCCCATACGGTCCATGAAGCTAGCGTGCTCCGGACACCCATCTTCGATCCAGCGGAGGATTTCACGGTGGAAGAGAATCAGATCGTCAGTCATTTTCGGCTCCTGAAATATAGAAAGCCCAGTATAGTTCTATACTGGGCTGCGGTCAACAATTATTTCGAAGTCGGGAGTACGCGTAGGGCACGCTCCAATCGGTCGATCAGGTCTCGGGCCGCGCCGTCCGTGAGATAGGTAACGGCCGTTGACTTTCCTTCCACTCCGAACTGGATTTCCAGATGCACGATCGGCGTATCACAATCGTAGCGTTCGGCGCTAACCTTAAACTGGTTATGCTTCCACATAGAATAACCACGACCGGCCTTGATTTCTCGGATTTCTCCGTCAACAAGTGGCTTCGTGCTCATTCCATCTCCTTTGAGACAAGCATGAACAGCAGATCATCCACGCGACGGACTGCCCCGATCTCGTCAGTCTGCAAGTCACCGGTCTTCACTTCCTCGATAACGGTGTCGAAGATGCGCCGAATTTCACCGGT
>NZ_JBXAXZ010000041.1:0-536 GCF_056782055.1 Dellaglioa sp. CoH-57-MRSF-16
GTACTGTCCAGTCTGCAAGCTGCCGGAAAAGACACTCCGTGCCGAGATCAAGAAGGCATACAGGAACGGAAAGGCTGCGGGCCACGTGCCGATCCGGGGCATGGCCGAGCGTGCTGTGGCCGCTAAAAAGAAACGCCGTAGTAAATAAGGAACGTGAGGGACTTAGGTCCCTCTTTTCCGTTGGGAGAACACTTTGAATTTCGTTGTCAAATATCAGCGCCAATGTATACCGTCGATCGAACGTATCAAGAGCTTGCTGGATTTGCCCGGCGTCGTGCGGGCACAGCGACTGGATCAGGTCTACGCAGACCTGCGCGTCGAGGATGAGGACGTGCAAACATTTCTCAAAGCGCTAAAAGATGTGAACGACTGGAAACTGAGCATATGAACCACCCTCTTGTGCGAAATCACAAGGAAGAGTATGATGTGTACATTGGCCGTCCCTCGCGCTGGGGAAATCCGTTTTCCCTCAAGGGCATGACACGAAAGGAGAGCCTTGCGTGCCACAAAAAGTGGATTGACGGCCTAATCGAGGC
>NZ_JBXAXZ010000042.1:0-533 GCF_056782055.1 Dellaglioa sp. CoH-57-MRSF-16
GTCGAGAGGCCTGTGCTCAGTCACCATCTAGTCGTCTTCCCATTGCATGCGTGTCTATCTCATCAGAAAAGCTCCGCACTCAGCCCTTCATGTTTGTTGTAGCCCATTGCATACACGTCGTTCAGGATGCCGGTAAGCGACGCGAGTGGCATATATTCTCCTTCCTCAGCGTCCTCGACAAACACCTGAATAGGTGCGCCATAGCCCTCGACGTGAACTGAGTAGAACAGCGGGTTGCCTGAATCATCGGTGCCCCACGTGGACCACATGCGCAGTGGGATGCCCTGTGCACACACCCTGAGATGCGCGAGGCCGACCGCCAAGTCCCGCGCCCGATCCTGTGTCTCGGCCACCGCCTGCACCGGGTACGTGCGTTCCATGTCGAGTACCCTGTGCCCCAGTTCACTGATCACCTTAGTCATTTTCGCTCCCGAGTCGCAGGATGTCACCGGCCCGCTCACATGGCAGGAAGATGCTCATGTCGAGCAGCCCGGACAAGATGCGAACCTCAAGTTCGGACTCCGATTCATCCC
>NZ_JBXAXZ010000043.1:0-527 GCF_056782055.1 Dellaglioa sp. CoH-57-MRSF-16
GTGCACTCACATAGCCCTGAATGGCCGACTTAGTTGGAACGTTGATAGTCATACCCGGACAAATTTCGGACAACGGATCAGTTATGCCGTTATAGGCCATAAGTGCGCGCCACAAGCTTGTGTCTCCGTAGAACTTGTAGGCCAGCCCCGGAAGATTGGCCATGTCCAACATGCTCAACTGGTAACGCGACTGATTAGGAACGTTGAAGCGCACGTTCTTGAATCCGGATTTGAACATGTTGTAGTTCGAACCGGTATTGTCCACGGGTGTAAACCTGCTCCAGTTAAGGTCTCCGGAGTATCCTTCCATTGGCATAATTAGCGCTCCTTAGAATGAGCTAAACAGATTCTTAGCCGCACTAGCCACGCCCGGCAACGAGTACGTAGCATCACACGACAGCGGTGTGGACGCGCTCGGGTTGATGAATAGCGTATCTAGGTCTTGCTGTGTGAGCATGAACAGAGGCTTGAATTCAACCAGCACGCGGCAGTGGTGCGGCAGACCAGTCTGTGCATCGAAGTTCGAG
>NZ_JBXAXZ010000044.1:0-526 GCF_056782055.1 Dellaglioa sp. CoH-57-MRSF-16
TGTCGGTGATGAGCAGGAGCGACTTACCGCCGCCCGCTTGAACAGGAAGCAGCGCAAACAGCGGGCTGTCGCGCAGAATGTTCCGTATTTTGAACTGGTGCGGAAGCAGCCCGACTTTGCGCATAGCGTCGAGCAACGGGATACCGGAGACCTTCCAGTCAGGGTCTTCTCCCTGCGTCATCGCCGTCATCCGCAGCTGGTTATCGGCCGCACGCAGTTCGGCCATGCGCGGCCCATATTCCGTGACCATGATCAGCCAAGGCAGCATTTCACTAACGGTGCGCACCGAGTATTCGAGGTAGACCGCAGGAAGGTTCTTCAGGACCGCTGCACAAATCGCGCGGAAGTAACGGGCGAACGGCCTAAACGCGCTGAACCCGGTATCCAGAAAGTGCGACCAGTACACACCATCCACGTATTGCTCGTCTTCTTCAAACGCGTCCACCGCAAACTGGAACCACGTGAGCGGGTCGGTCGTCGTCTTAAGCGTGCCGCGCAGTACCGGCTTCTTCACGTCCACCAGATC
>NZ_JBXAXZ010000045.1:0-515 GCF_056782055.1 Dellaglioa sp. CoH-57-MRSF-16
GCGTTCGACCGTCTGGAAGATACGATCCGGAAACGCAGCCCAGAATGGGAAGAATTGGACAAGACGGGTGTGCGTATCTCTGACAAGAAGGAAGAGGTGGCTCTGTGTTGGCCTATGCCGAGTCTGGAAAAAGCGTATCCTGACGACGTACCGTCGTTTGCGAAGCGTAGCAAGGGACCCCACTTCGGCATGTGGAAGTTGGATGGCACGAGCCTCCAAGGACTGTACGATCGTGGCACTCCCAAGGCTCTTATCACGCGTGGTGATGGCATGGTTGGTCGCGATGTGTCGTACCTGATTCCGAAGCTTGTAGAGTTCGGACTGATTCCGGCACGGATTCCGACCCGAAACCGAACGGTCTTTCGATTCGAAGCATTGATGAAGAAGGATGTGTTTGCTGAGAAATACAGCCGTGAGGCAGCGGGCGACGACGGTTTCGACAATGCGCGCGCCATGGTCAACGGCTTGTTCAATCGCTCGTGGTCGAGTCGGGCGCTCCGCGACGTGTCTATGGT
>NZ_JBXAXZ010000046.1:0-501 GCF_056782055.1 Dellaglioa sp. CoH-57-MRSF-16
TGTACCAGTTGATTANGTCGTGGATTGCGCGATTCTGCTCATCATTCCACGGGATGTCCGGTCGTTCGAATCCCTGCACAACGATACGTGCTGCATCCGACCCGAACAAATCCTTCGAGTCATACGTGCTTCGATCGGGGTCTGCTGAATCGGCCTTTCGGTTCCAGAACTCCGTTGCGTCCTCAACCAAGAACACATTGATCATGTCATAGACCAGACCCCATCGAGAGTCAGCTACGTCCGGTACGGGATACGGCAGTCGATACTGCGGATCGCGGGACCACGACCTTCCTTCTTGTTCTTCCAACCAATTACACTTGGCTCCGAACAGTGCACGAGGCGACCCCGCGCTCCAGCCTCGGGACCAATCGTGCATTTCCATCAGCTCACGCGCCGGAAGACGAGTGCGGGCGGCGGCATCTACCACGAGCCACCGGACCGCGTTCTTCATCTTGACAGGCTTTAGCATCTATTCCTCTTCACGAATGAAAATGGGGCGAC
>NZ_JBXAXZ010000047.1:0-500 GCF_056782055.1 Dellaglioa sp. CoH-57-MRSF-16
AGGGTTTGTTGTGTTACGTGCTACAGGTACAAATTCTAGGAGACTAGAGAACACGTGTCAACTAATCCCATATGATTTGTAGGGCTTTTAAATTGCGCGGATCACGCGATAGCCCAGCATTTCCAGACGTTCCAAACCTGATACCGGATACAGCGAACCCCATGCCCGCGTACGTTCCCCGATGCCGTAGTTTGCGAAACGCGCGCCCATCTTTTGCGCCTTCTTTTCCCATTCTTCGCGGAATGCTCGCGCCGTGTCGTCGTCGTCAGCCATTTGGATACCGCGCGCGTCGTAATCTTTCAGATAACGCGCGTACAGGCGAACGGTGCCGGGCTCGTTGTGTTCGCAATGATCCATCAGGCGCACGCCGTCGATATAGAGCCCGGACAGAGCCGCCGTCAGCTTGTCGTGACCGTAGCCGCCAGCGGTGCCCTGTTGGACGTGCGCGCGGTCGTATGCAGCGCGTTCCTTTGCCGTTCCGTAGGGAAGGGGATCACCCT
>NZ_JBXAXZ010000048.1:0-498 GCF_056782055.1 Dellaglioa sp. CoH-57-MRSF-16
CCTATACCTCGGGGAACGGCCTATGGGGTTTTGATGAGTACGCGTCAGATGGCGGCACGTACCCAGTTACGCAGCCGAGTGTCTTGTCAGTCACGGTGAACGGTGCTACCTATACGGGACCACGCGTTCTAGACGTGAACAACCCGCCGATCATAGAGTTTGTGACCGGCTATTTGTTTAGTCTGTGCCGTAAGGTGACCAGTATCATTGATTCGGGTTCCTCAGTAACTCTGAATTGGGATACACCGTTGATTCAGGCACCTGTGGCGGGTGACACTGTAGTTGTGTTCAACCGAGTCCCGAAATCTATAACAGCGGGCCCGGGCATCACCATCACGCGGGGGGCTAATGGTCAGATGGTGATATCTGCCGCTCAGGGCAGTGTGAGTGTGTGGCGCAACGGTATAGGGGCACCTGCCAACACAGTAGGAAATAATGGGGATTACTATCTAGATGACGGTAACGGAAACGTGTACGCGAAGTCGGCCGGAGTCTATT
>NZ_JBXAXZ010000049.1:0-498 GCF_056782055.1 Dellaglioa sp. CoH-57-MRSF-16
CAGAAGTCGGGTACATCCGGACAAAGGTGGCGATCCGGAACTGTGCCATCTAGTAAAGACAGCGTATCTGCTGCGGGATGTAACGTTCCTGATCGAAACACGGCTCCTGATCGAGCACGGCTCCGACCCGGAGTGGCAGCAGACCGAGGGTATAGCGTGGATGGAGCAAGAACTCCAGCGTCCTGCTGTATCCGAGGCCATGCTGCAAACCACAATCGAATTCCAGATAGCGCGTGCCCATCGTCTAGGCCAAGTTGAACAGGCTCAGGCGTTGGCTAACTTGCGGCTTGCTGAGATGGTGGTGAACCTGCAATCTGAACTGAATTACCTTCTATACGGAAACAAGAATGGCAACAACGAAGAAGAAGTCGTCGCTGGCGAAAGCGCAGGCGACGCGCACTGAAAAGGTGGCTACAGGTACTGGCGGTGTGAAACCGGCACGCGTACCGCTCCCCACGTTCACGGCACCTGCCGACTTTGCACCCCACTTCCTTGAGG
>NZ_JBXAXZ010000050.1:0-495 GCF_056782055.1 Dellaglioa sp. CoH-57-MRSF-16
GTACTAGAGTCGTGGCTCCGAGCACGTCGCGATTCCGGGTTCGATGCGGAGGCCGATGACGCTGAGCCGCGACTTCGGGCCACGCGTCTTGCGTGGATCAAGTGGATGATGGACAACTGGTGTTGGGAGCAAGCATGAACGTAGACGCAATTCCGGAAAAGACGGTGCGTGGCGCACTGCTGCGGCAATACGCACGTTGGGTGGCCAAAGTCGATCGAGCCGAAGAGCACCACGATGAGGCGGCCATGGATTACGCGAGTGGCGGGATTGCGGCCCTAGAAGCCCTGATCAGCGATCTTGGGCTCGACGACAGGCAGATGCAAAACCAATTGGGCTCCCTATGAGAACGGTGCACATTTCCCAGTTCCGGAACAACGCCGAGTACCCGATCGCCGTTCACCGGGTCCATCACCATACGCCGCTTGAGCCCGGATTCTACAGGGCATCGGTCTCGCTCGGCTCGTTCCAACATCACTGGACTGATGTGGTGGGTAC
>NZ_JBXAXZ010000051.1:0-489 GCF_056782055.1 Dellaglioa sp. CoH-57-MRSF-16
GAGCTGCTGCCTTCGCTGCGGCCAGAGCCACTGCCTTTTCCTTTGCTGCCGCGCCCTTTGCTGCCGTCTTTGCCGGTGCTGCTTTCGTCTTTGCTGCCTTTGCCATCTTGCTTCTTCCTTTCGGGGTTGGTTATGCTCACGTCTGAGCAATCTTACACACTACGTATTTACTACCACGATCGCGGCTTGTGCTAACACACTACCCAGCGTGTCACCGCAAACCACAATCTACTTCAAAACTCAGAAGGGTGCAAAATTATACACTCTTCCGAAATCGTGTCAAGCATTTTCTACAACTTTTCACTCATCATCCGAGCTTGCGGCGCGACCACGGCGCAGCTTCGGGGGTGCCTGAACATTCTGGAATGCAGCAGGCAGGAAGCGTGCGGCACGCTTGAACATACGTGCAACCGGATCAAGCTTCGTGAGTTCAACACTCTTTACCACACCGGACTTCAGCTTCACGTCTTGCGAAACGGACACGACGCG
>NZ_JBXAXZ010000052.1:0-487 GCF_056782055.1 Dellaglioa sp. CoH-57-MRSF-16
CTGATCCGTCAAAGATGGTGGCATCCGTGAAATCCAGACGGGTCTTCTTATTACCAATCTGGAATTGAAACTTGGTGCTGACGCCTACACGCGACACCCGCCCGTACAGGCCCAAGTTCACAAAGGGCTTATTATAACCCGCATGGCTTTGTCTTGTCGAGCAATAAAAGCTGGTGACTCGTACCTGCAACTTGTCAATGATTCGATTTGACATAGCTTAGCGTTTTCTCCACGAGATTGACCACTTCCTTAGGAAGCTTCAGCCCAACCAGATGCCACGAAACGGCCTCGGCCAGCGTCTCCTTGAAGTTCTTCGTCGCGTACTCGGTAATCAGCGGATCGAGATCGGTACGGGTCACCCCACGCACCGGCCACACGGCCCGGATGTCGTCACCATAGTCAGCTTCGAACAGAAGATCGAGTTCTGCAAGAGAGATTTTCGATTGCGCCTTGATCGCCTTCAGAATCCACTTGAAGGCTTCCGCAT
>NZ_JBXAXZ010000053.1:0-480 GCF_056782055.1 Dellaglioa sp. CoH-57-MRSF-16
CGAGCCGAATACCCTGCCGGGATAGTGTCCGACGAAGAGTACACATCAACATCTCCAGAATTCGAGGACGCCACGTTCTTCGAACTCATGCTCGATAGTGCAGATTGATTCACGGCGCTTGCATTAGTGCCCGTACCACCCGTGGGGACCCATTGCGCTTGCACGTCTGCTGTAGGGCGCTGCGCCACGATGTTAATCTGACCTAGGTTACCGCTTAGGCCGGTGCCATCTTCGAGCGTCACGTAGATATCGTCAATTGCGGTAAAGCATCCAGAGCGTTGGAATCCTATAAGGAACAGCCCCGTAGTATCAGTCGTTTGTGTAAACTGGTAGGTGAACTTTGAACCGACTTGAACACCATCCACGTATATGTACACGTCGAACTGGTTTGTGGCCGCTATATTCTTCACATATCGAATTTCGAAGTAATGGTACAGATTAGTGGTCGCAGACAGGGACCCGCTTACAAAGGCCGAATTG
>NZ_JBXAXZ010000054.1:0-478 GCF_056782055.1 Dellaglioa sp. CoH-57-MRSF-16
GTCACGTCTGTGCACACCGCTTGCTTCGCGAGTTTTTGCGCCGGCCTGATTGTAGGACCAGCGCTGCATGTTGCCCAGTTCCTCTGTATCTGTCAGACGGATGCGGGGATAATGACTCATACGCGCTTGAATCTTTTCGGCCAACCCCACAGTTGAGACAATGGCCAACATCTTTTTGTCTGAATTGTGGTTCCTGATGTTACCGCGCCCGATTGACTGGATAGCCTTATCCACAACATAATCTTCGTGAGCATCGTACTCGGGCAGTATAGCGTTCAAGCGCCGTGCGATATCTGGTCTCGGATTGATTGCAGCCAAGAAGGCCACCACATTAGAGTGCATGAATTCGTTGCGACCTTCCACTTTACCCACGTTCAGAGACTGAAATACTTCCCGCTGAAGTGGATAATCCACATATTTGTTGTTCACGATCATGACGCCGGGTTGCGGAACTCCGTTTTTATCCGTGGCCTTGAAC
>NZ_JBXAXZ010000055.1:0-475 GCF_056782055.1 Dellaglioa sp. CoH-57-MRSF-16
GCGTTATTTTATGGCGCAATCGTCATATGAAACGCAGGGCTACACCAAATTTGTCGAAAACCTGACGTACACGACCCCCGAGCGGTTGGTCGCTGTGTGGCCCTCACGATTCACAATGGATCAGTCGGATTCCAGCAAGGCGTACGCTCCAAATTACACAAATAACCCGCAGAAGCTTGCGAATCTGGTGTACGCATCGCGCATGGGTAATGGAGATGTCGCATCTGGTGATGGTTGGACGTTCCGAGGGCGCGGTGCCTTTCATCTGACAGGCCGCGCAAATTACAGTGCGTACAGTGCAGCTGTTTATGGCGATCAGCGAATAGTAAGTAATCCTGAATTGGTAACGCAACCAGCCGATTTCTTTATGAGCGCTGCATGGTTCTGGAGCGCCAACGGCTTGAGCGCGCTTGCGGATCAGGACGCGTATACCGCAGTTACGCAAAAAATCAATGGTGCCAACGGGTCGGCGCTG
>NZ_JBXAXZ010000056.1:0-468 GCF_056782055.1 Dellaglioa sp. CoH-57-MRSF-16
CCACCTTCTAGTTCATGCGGTTCACGGTACGTTTCTTGGCCACGAAAATAAGCGATAGAGGCCATCGACGTGTCGTCGTTGAGCAGGGCTTCTACGCCCGGATGCAGAGGACTAACGTCCTCGATGTCGTCCACCCACTGGGCATCCGACGTTTCCCAATTCAACTTGGGTTGAAATTCATGAGGAACTATGGCCAAGAAGTTCTGGTACACCATGCCGTCCCCACGGAACAGTAGCAGCGGACGCAGCTTTAGCGGACCGGTATAGCCGGCCTCTTCTTGTACTTCACGAGCCACTGCCATCTCCACATGCTCTCCATGGTCTACAGCACCGCCCCACGTACCCCAACAATCAGGATTCGTGACGCCGGGACTACGCAGTGGCATCAGGAACCGGCCGGTGTCCTCTGCCATGATTAGACATCCTGCACACACCTTCCCCCAGTAATTCGGGTCACTGACGATACTC
>NZ_JBXAXZ010000057.1:0-466 GCF_056782055.1 Dellaglioa sp. CoH-57-MRSF-16
ATCGTGTACAGTTTCGGGCCCTCGAAACCGCGTGCCACATAGCGATCATGAAGATTGCCGAACTCGACTGGAAACGGCGCTCCGTTGACGTTGAACGAAGTTCCGTACTCCGTGAACTTGACGGGAGGCACAGCCAATTCCGGCTGAGGTTTTCCGCACAGCGGAGCCTCCGAAGGCTTCGAGCACAAATCTAGGCTAGTGCCACACGGACATGTGTTGGGCTCACGCTCCACGGGTTTCGGTCCCGGGTGCATCAGCTGCCACATAGCCTTGTTGTCGATCCAGCGAACTGCGCCCATCTCAATGAACACACGTTCGCCTTTCTCGTTTTGGAGAATGTAGCCGGAGTATTTGTAGCCGGAGCCCGCAAGTTCTGCGGCTTTTCGTGCCGTATGCTTGTCAGTCACGCGTTCCGAGGCCGCGCGCTCGTTGCGGAGCCTCGCAATTTCGGACTTGAGTTGATCGA
>NZ_JBXAXZ010000058.1:0-461 GCF_056782055.1 Dellaglioa sp. CoH-57-MRSF-16
CTGCGAAGCAATCTTGAAACTGGATGCACCTGTTGCAAGATTACCGACCACCGCATATATAGTAGTCACCGAATTGTTTGTGGCTCCTATGCACAAAAGATGCGGATATGTGGCGTTACCTGTGGCAATGACCGCAAGCGGAGACGCAGATGAAGTCCCTGTTGCTGGCATCGTCACCGAAGTCCAACTAGAACCCTTATTGGTGCTGTATTGGACTACTGCTTGCGAAGAAACCGAGTTAATCGATGCCGTAACTGTATTTGATCCCACATATCCAAGCGCCGCCACATTGGACAACTGCTGAGGAATCGGGGTCCATGTAGTTAAATCTGCCGACGTAGCAATACCAGTGCTACCGCCTGACATAGTAGCCCAATAGTTCGATCCGTCGTACACCGGATTTGTTGCTTTTGCTGCTCCGTAGTACAACGTTGTCCCCGTGTTGAATCTCGCGCCGAATC
>NZ_JBXAXZ010000059.1:0-461 GCF_056782055.1 Dellaglioa sp. CoH-57-MRSF-16
AGACTATGGTGAGTGCGTGCCGCATCACGAGAACAGGGCCCGTGAACTCCGAGCCGAGGCCGCGCGTATCGAGCAATGTTACGACAACGGGGATGACCCGTACGAAGGATAAAAGATGAGCGAAAAAGAAAAACGTGTGTTTTTCACGCAAGAGTGGCAGAAGCATGAACGTGAGGTGACCTATCCGTACTACCGAGCAAAGTCCGAGGTCACAGAAAACGATCGCGGGAGTTACGTGTATGAACGCGTAGAGCGCACGAAGATCACACGTATCGAGGTCACGGCGGGATCGCAGTACAAGATCAGCACGCTCCGAAATACGAGTACGGCGACGAGTCGGGACGAGAGCATCTTGTATATGCTGGGTTCCTACCCATATGCATGTACGGAACAGCAGTTCAACGAAAAGATGAGTGAGGCGCTTGCCGCGATTGGTGTCGAGAACCCGCTCGGGGCACTGG
>NZ_JBXAXZ010000060.1:0-455 GCF_056782055.1 Dellaglioa sp. CoH-57-MRSF-16
GGACAAACTGGCGCTGTCGTTGTCCAAGCAACGAACAACAACGGAGCAACCGGTACATCGTTGATTTCGGACACTGGTGCTACAACCGCCAACATAAAGCTCAAGACGATCGTCGCGGGCTCTGGCATAACGCTGGCCGCCGACCCCAACGGCAACATTCAGATTAGTAGCACAGCAACTGGCGGTGTGTCCTCGATCACAGCGGGCACGTCGGGGACGCTTACTGGAGACATTACGTTCACGGCAGGGCCTTCCATATCGCTATCGAACACTGGAAACAGCATTCAGATTTCTGGTACTGGTGTTCCGGAAGCACCAAACGACGGCAATGGCTACATGCGCCAGAACTTGGGTTGGTCGGTTGTGCCCTCGATCGCCGACGCAATCACGTCGGTCACGGGTCAAACTGGTTCAGGTGCCGTTATTCTGGTTGAGTCTAACCCTCCCGCAAACTC
>NZ_JBXAXZ010000061.1:0-441 GCF_056782055.1 Dellaglioa sp. CoH-57-MRSF-16
AAAATATTCTCGAAAAGAGACAGCAATGGTTCGTGAAGTTTCCGGGCACGAGCTGGCTGGAGCAGGTTGAACTTTGTGACGTGACGGAACACACAGTTCAAGTGTGGATCAAGGATGACACGCGCAGCTCCCTCTTCAACTTCGCGCGATTCAAGATCACCGATATTGAGTTCGTGGAGCGTGTGAAATGACGAAAGATGAGCTGGAAAAGCTGCCAGTGGCGCTTTCACTGGTGTTGGAGGCAGGGGCCTACCGAGATGCAGTGGCCGCGCTGGTCGCAGCCATCCAACACTGCCCTGATGAAGGGTATCGTCGGTCGCTGCGCCTGCTGACGGGGTTGATGGCTGGGGCAGGTGCTGATCATTACCAGCACATTGAGCTGCACGGCGAGGATGACAAATGGGATACGAAGATGGAAAACTACGTCAACCCGTCATGGGA
>NZ_JBXAXZ010000062.1:0-439 GCF_056782055.1 Dellaglioa sp. CoH-57-MRSF-16
ACAATGGACTGATTGCGACCACCATCATGCAGATCGCGGAGCCTCCTGCCGAAGAGTATCCTGACCTGTACACCTTGTACTGGCTTGACGGCCGCCGCACCCTTATCTCGGGCCACCGTCCGTTCCACGAAGCATTGACGTTGGCTGGCTACGGCGGTGGTGCGATCCGCGCACTCGATTTCTATGCGTCCGGCGACAACACCGAATACACGTGGGACAGCGAGTCTCGCGACTGGATCAACAATTCCATCGCAACGCGCTTCGGGGGTCGTTGATGATCGGTCCTATTGACAACGATACCCGCGAATACCGTCAGTACACGACGTTGACCGCAGTGGGTCCGGGCACCATCAAAAGCATGCTCCGGGCGGCCGTGAACGAAGCTCTCGTCAAACACGTAGTCGAGCGGTTTAACGAGTTGTTCAACGACGTACAGGCT
>NZ_JBXAXZ010000063.1:0-435 GCF_056782055.1 Dellaglioa sp. CoH-57-MRSF-16
GTCTGCCGGAATCAACCACTGCTTAATCTGGGCCACACGAATGATCGTCGGCTCACCGTTCTCAACTGTCACTTTGGAAACCTCCTATCAGGATTCAAGGGCGAAATAAAAGCGTTCCTGCTGGGCCTCGTTCAGTTTCAAGACTTCAGCAAGCAGCGATGCTTCGGTCGCGGTATCACGCGCATCACGCGCAGCCCGCACCTGCCTTGCCAGTCTAAACGCTTTTCCGACGATTGTAAAGCGAATTTCGCGGGCTGGACAATCTTCGTTACCCTTAGAGAAGTGGCATTTAGTGTATGCCTTTGTTTCTTCTGGGTCCAAATGTTTGCACGTTTTGCACTGCCTTGAATACAGCTGAAGGAACTCAGTTGGCTGTTCCATTTTTGTCTCCATAAATGGGAAAAGGGCGGAAGTTTCTGCCCCCACCCATCATTC
>NZ_JBXAXZ010000064.1:0-432 GCF_056782055.1 Dellaglioa sp. CoH-57-MRSF-16
CACCAAGAGATTTCTGTTCGAGTGCCATACGCAGCAGTTCCTGTGCGTCGATGATCGTGTTGTGCAGAATGCGAATCTGCTTGCGCTTGCGCTCTATGAACGCGTCGCGTGCGGCTTCCTTGGTGCGATGCGCGTACTGCTTCGTCCACGACAGATTCACGAACCGTTCACGGTCCTCGTAATGATCTAGAAACCAGAAACCGTGCGGAGTCATACGCAGCACCGGATACTCGTTGATCCAGATGCCGAGGTGTTCACCGGCAGCACGCGGAATAGGATCACCCCAATCGTCCGCACCCGGGCTGTATCGAACTTCACGGTATCGATAGCAGTAACCAAGTTCGGGATTGGGTCCGGGATGTGCACCAAAAATCATACATCACCCTCACCAGCAACCGGCGTGATGAGCGAGAGGCCGAGAGCCTTTCTCAC
>NZ_JBXAXZ010000065.1:0-430 GCF_056782055.1 Dellaglioa sp. CoH-57-MRSF-16
GGCAATGGCACTGATTCAGGTTACTGTTCAGCAAAACCCAGCAATCCTAAACGTTTACGCGTGGTCGGATGTCATTCCTCCGAACCAGATGATGAATCCGTTTGTCCCTGCGCTCTTGGTTCATGAGAATAACGCGGATGCTGAGCCGACGCTGATGACACAAGTGTCCACTACTCAGTGGGCCGTGGCAAGTGCACACTACAAGTACGCGACAAATCGCCAAACTGATGGTGGGTACGGTAGTCAGCTGTGGTTCCCGATTGCTGCATCGTCCAGTACGTGGATAGAGGTTAACGCTCAGTACATGCACAGTATCGATCTGACGGTCGGCAACCGTATCATGATCGTTCAGACACCTGAGGGGTACTACCGCTCAGTGCAGTCTATTACGCAGAATGGTTCGAACTACAGATTGAATTTGAACTGCACG
>NZ_JBXAXZ010000066.1:0-429 GCF_056782055.1 Dellaglioa sp. CoH-57-MRSF-16
TTGCATTGACGCGCCCCGCACGATGCCATACGCGTTGACCGTTACGGCCGGTGCCCGCGATTTCGACCCATTCAACGCCGTCAATCACGGTCGTGCGCACATTGTCTGCGCCAAAGCGTGCGGCCAGTGCAACACGCATCCCCGTAAGATTCAGACCGTTTTCCATTTTGTTACCCCTTTCGTTATTGCGCTGTCGATGGGTGTAACTATACGCGCGTGCGGCGCGGCCCGCAAGCGTTATTTTGCGTTTTTTCATTTCGTTGTTTCCCCACAACACGACAGGGCAATCTGCACAAACAGATTGCCCTGTGCAATCAACGCGTTAGCACTTCGTAGAATCGTCGGCGCGTGTGCCAGTATACGAGCGCGCGCTCTAGTTCGTGCGGCAGATCACGGCTCAATGTATGCGAGTTACGTTCGTGCTCGCCC
>NZ_JBXAXZ010000067.1:0-428 GCF_056782055.1 Dellaglioa sp. CoH-57-MRSF-16
AGTTAAGCTTCTTAGCGCCAAGAGTAGTTGGGGGTCGCCCCCTGCGAGGGTAGGACGTTGCCATGCTAATAATAAATTTAAAAATGTGCTAATCTAACTGATTAACACATTTTTATGTATATGACCCGTTGGTCAAGTGGTTAAGACACCGCCCTTTCACGGCGGTAACATGGGTTCAAATCCCGTACGGGTCATTTTCGCCGGCTTAGCTCAGTTGGTAGAGCATCGGTATCGTAAACCGAGGGTCACAGGTTCGACTCCTGCAGCCGGCATTAGTGGTTGCAAAATTGTTTTATGTAGTAGTAAAAGAGTGTGGTGGCGATAGCAAGAAGGATACACCTGTTCCCATGTCGAACACAGAAGTTAAGCTTCTTAGCGCCAAGAGTAGTTGGGGGTCGCCCCCTGCGAGGGTAGGACGTTGCCATGCT
>NZ_JBXAXZ010000068.1:0-428 GCF_056782055.1 Dellaglioa sp. CoH-57-MRSF-16
CCTTTGGATCGACAATACGCGGATTGCTTGCGGACATGGCCCGAAGCATAGTCTCAGCCAAATCTTTGATTTCGGGCTGGGCATCCGGGTGATTACGCAGCTCAAAGAAGTTGTCCCATTGACTCGACGTGACCACCACATTGATGTTGGTAAACGCCTCAAGCACGCGATTGGCAACCTGCTTGTGGATGTTGTACTCATTGGTACAGCGCTCAACGTAATCAGCAGTCAGGTTTGCCAGCTCCTGCCATTCCTTTCGGAACTTATCGAGAACATCGGCAGTAACTTGATCGCTAGCCTGCATGCCCGGTTCGTTCAGACCGACGTGAGCAAAGAACACGGGCTCTTCGCGAATCTGGGAGATAAGCTTCTTAGCGGGTATGGCTCGCGAACTTGATGCATTGCGCGAGAATACACGGTGTGTCATG
>NZ_JBXAXZ010000069.1:0-427 GCF_056782055.1 Dellaglioa sp. CoH-57-MRSF-16
TGCCCGTCCAACAATTCGCGAATGCGATGCTTCAGAGCCAAAGACTGTTGGTAATACGTGCGCTTCACTTCACGATCAGAAAATGGGCGCATTTCATCCAACGTTTTCTCAATGCCGTTGCAGATGTATAGGGTTCGACCCAAGCGCAATTTCGCGATTGCGCCACGCAACAGTTCACGACGAATTTCGATGGTGCTCGTGCTCATCATTTCTCCTTTATCCTGCGTCAGACCGCAGTTTAGCATACTGTTCTAGTCCGTAGCGAATTCTTTTTCGATCTTCCGCTTCGCTCTCGCCCGGGCGCTCGTAGTACTTGCGGTGAAAAACTGCGGCCTGCGCCACCGTCCGCATCTTACGGAAGCGATCCATCAGACCCATCTTTTCCATCTCGTACCAGTGGAATGCTGCCTGAACCTGCACCTCGGTC
>NZ_JBXAXZ010000070.1:0-426 GCF_056782055.1 Dellaglioa sp. CoH-57-MRSF-16
TTTTCCATGCTCTTGCTCCAAAAGTTGTTTCATTCGTTGAAAACCCGCGCTCCAATGTTCACGTTTTGCGGAGCGCGGCGGATACGGGTTGTAGGAGGCAGGTTTGTAGACCATAGCCGCCAATCTCCCCTCATGGTACGCGTCGTGTTCGTCCATTGTGCCTAAAGAAAAAGCCAGAACCCGAATCATATCAGGTTCTGGCTTTTCGTCAACTACTTTTAGTCCAGATCGTGTTCGCGCTCTTTAGACGTACACATCAGCGTCAGCAGGGTCCCAAGCTTCGTGATCGGTGGCACGTCGAGGACCGCAATGCGGGGCCGCGTCACCGGGCCCTTCGGCCGATGTTTCTCGGGAATTGCAAGCAGCTCCTTTTCGGTCAACATTCTGTCCTCCACGATACGTCGGACGTACGTGCCACGCTTGAAC
>NZ_JBXAXZ010000071.1:0-423 GCF_056782055.1 Dellaglioa sp. CoH-57-MRSF-16
CCGGCTCTACATCACGCGCCTCTTGACGACTACATCGGACCCGCGTAATATGTCGCAGGGTTTTGTTACGGTCCGCATCTACCGGACTGTGACTACTGACGACACCACGTGGATCGATTTGGTTTACCATCTTGGGGACCGGGTTGATGTCGAAGTGGATTTGGACGGGAGCTGCCTTGACGGCAGTTACGTGCAAGTCACGGAAGTATACCGAATCAAGGGCCTGTCGCACATGACGGCTTCGAAGTAAATAAGAAGTAAGCCAACCACAACACTCGCCTATACATGAAAGCAACAATCGAACAGGCCCTGCTCAGCGAAGCGCTTCGCGTGATCCAACGCCTTGCGCCCCCGGTGAGCGGGGCCGTTACATTGGAAAGTAACGGAAAAACGTTGAAGATGCACAGCCAAGCAGAGCTGAGC
>NZ_JBXAXZ010000072.1:0-422 GCF_056782055.1 Dellaglioa sp. CoH-57-MRSF-16
GCCGGGAAGTGCAGCGATATCGAACGTCGTGTGACATTCAAACTTGCGGCCGTATTCCTCGTTGTACCCGGCACTCAGGCCGCCGCCCGTCGAATCGAGGCGCTGCGTGCGCGCCGCTTTCCAGCTATCCAGCGTCAACCCGTAAACCTTCTTTGCGACCTTTTCGTTATGCGCCTGCACGTAGCCGCGCAGATAGGCCAGACGACGAGCCGCGCCGATTTTCAGTTTAAGGTAGGTTGCCATATTTGCCTCTAGTGGTTAATCCCGCTCAGTGCGGTATGTGTGAATCTTACGGGGTTTGGTTTGAGCCGTCAACAATAACCCCTGTAGGCCAAGGGTTATTAGTTCAGGTATCAATCCCGGTAGTCTGTGAAACCTTCATCGTACGCGCGGCGCAGACTGTCGCGAGGCAACGCCGAATC
>NZ_JBXAXZ010000073.1:0-421 GCF_056782055.1 Dellaglioa sp. CoH-57-MRSF-16
GAGGTAGGCTGCGAGTTCAGCCCATTCGATAGCGACGGACGCCGGGAACGACTTAGCGCTGAAGATTGAGGTACTGGGTACGACCCGGATCAGGGTGCCACGTTCCGGAGTTTTACCATCCCAACGCTTTGGGCCTTTCTTCATCTTCGTGACTTCGGTCACGAGGTGGCCATTCTCGAATGCGACGTAGTACCATGCGCCTTCGAACATCGTCCACACTTCCATCGAATCGGAAAGAGCGTTCGTGGCCTTAACACCAACACCGTGAGTGCCGCGCGCTGCTGCGTAAGCCGCACTACCCGAAAACTTGCCAGATGTGTGCAGCTCCGAGAAGATGGCCTGCATTGTCGGGGCCTTCACCACAACATCCTTGCCATTGATCTTCACGGTGTGTTTCTTGATACCCTGTGGGATACCATTT
>NZ_JBXAXZ010000074.1:0-419 GCF_056782055.1 Dellaglioa sp. CoH-57-MRSF-16
AGCTTCGCGCGTATCACAAGACGGTGCACCATCCTACGGCACCGCGTGCGTATGTCATGGATGTTTGCGAAGTTGTCGAAGATGTGACAGATTTGCGCATCGTTGAGCTGAACTGCCTAAACTGCTCCGGGCCTTACACTGTGGACCGTGCTCAGGTATATTCGGCGGTGGCGAAGGCAGTTTAAGCAATTCCCAATTTGAGATGACCCGCAAGTGACGTTGAAGAGAAAGTTGCATCGTCGTCTCGGACTGCCGTACTCGTATGACACTCAGTATGCACCGATCCGAGGATTCTTCGGAGACAAGCGATTCCTCAGCAACTTCTTCCTGCGTCCACTTTCGCTGTACGGTATCGAGTTCCCGTCATCCGAGCATGCCTTCATGTGGCACAAGTCGGAAGATGCAGGGTACAGAAAACG
>NZ_JBXAXZ010000075.1:0-415 GCF_056782055.1 Dellaglioa sp. CoH-57-MRSF-16
CTCTTCCTACCCAGCTTATTTTGGTTGGCAGCACCATGTTCGCAGTAACAACCGGCGGTGCTGTGTACAGCACTACAGACGGTGTTACATGGACTCTTACGGGAACTCCGCTAACAAATTTGTCGGGCGGTGGCTACGTCAATTACCTGTACGACGGCAGCAAATACGTTCTGTTCACAACTACGTCCACGGGCATCATTGCGACAACACCAGACATGGTAACCAATTGGCAGGCCATGAACGTATATGAGGCTGGGGACGCGACAGCAACCGGATTGACAGGCGGGGTTGGCAGTGGACTAATTGTTTCGCAGTCTGGGGCACCTGCTGCTAACGGCCAGTTCACACCAGCCACAACAAATGGTGGCTTTTTGCACCTATTCGTTACTGGGGCATCGGGCGGAAACCGCCAATG
>NZ_JBXAXZ010000076.1:0-414 GCF_056782055.1 Dellaglioa sp. CoH-57-MRSF-16
GAAGGCACACGCATCGAAGGTGATTGGTCAAGTTACGACGCGCCCGCGTTCATAACTGATCATGATTTGGGTGAAGAGGGTGGCCTCAGCAGCGGCTATATCGCTCACACTGCCTACTTCATGGGCATGGTGCCGACCATGGTCCGCTACCATCCCGTGGATTACGAGGAAGGTGGCACATTTATCGAAGACGGCAGCGGCAAAGATGTCGAATATGCCGAAGACTACCCGGATGCGGAGCCAGAATGAACCTGCATGATGAACTATCACTCGACCTGATTCGAGGGGCGGCAAAATTTCGAGGATACCTGTATCGAGATCACGTGGTACGCGACGCTGTAGCCGTCCAGATTTTCGACGGTCGCGATTATCGGTACTACAATCCGCTGGATATCACAAATCCAGACTTATGGG
>NZ_JBXAXZ010000077.1:0-411 GCF_056782055.1 Dellaglioa sp. CoH-57-MRSF-16
CGAACCCGCAGCAAGCAGTCGTGCGTGCACAGAATCACGTCACCGTCCTCAGCCTTCTTGACGCGAAACGAACCTACAGAGGCACCGTTCAACTTGCCCTCTAGTTGCTGGGCTACAGCCAGATCATCAGATTCGGAGTCAATGAGATGAACGCGAGACTTTGCCGCAGGTTTGCGTCGCAGCAGATCGGCCCGGAACTGCGAAAGCAGACGCAGCGTAGGGGCCGCGTACACCAAAACGTAGTTGGCTGTGGGGTCATTAAGCGTAGCCTCCGCGATATTGAGCGCAGCATATGTCTTGCCAGCGCCCGGGTAAGAGTTGACGTAGTGGATCGTCGTCACGTCTGGAGTGCCGAGGGGGTTGAGGGAGGGGGTGTACATAAAAATACCGTTGGATGGGTCTATACAATCA
>NZ_JBXAXZ010000078.1:0-408 GCF_056782055.1 Dellaglioa sp. CoH-57-MRSF-16
CAACTTATGGAGAACACATGAACGAGGGCATTGCCCCAAGTGGCTACAGCGTGAGTCACAGCCCGGTCTCTGGTCTGGACGAGTAGTAGATAGAAAACCCGGCCTCGGCCGGGTTTTTCTTTTGCTTGACGTGCTTAGTAAATAATAGTAGTATCGCTTTTTGTAACTGAACTAGGCAACAGGAGAGAAGTATGCTGATCCGCAACGAGTACGATGGAACTGATTCGCAGGGCAACCGTTTCCAAGGCACCAACTACCGTGACTTCCGCGTCAACTACCTGATCGTTGGAGATGTGGCCTGTCAGTCGAGTGACTTGTTCGATCGTAAGCAGGTACATTTGCGTACTGTATGCGGCTCTGCGCAAGACCCGAAGGTAGCTCGAAGCCGGATGAGTGAGATTGAGGCCT
>NZ_JBXAXZ010000079.1:0-406 GCF_056782055.1 Dellaglioa sp. CoH-57-MRSF-16
GTCGATGCTCAGGACGCACTAGTGTTCACGGCTTACACCATGCTTCAGGGAGTGCACGCTGACGACGGCCGCACAGTGCGCGCACTTTACGTCAGTCTTCAGTGGGTAGATGGTACCTATTACTTCGTGAACGTGGGCCAAGAATTCTGCCCTCCTGATCAATTGCCGCGCGCAAAGATGAGGATCACAACACTTCCCGAAGTTTGTGGCGTACTACAAACGCTACTAGCCGATGAAGGATTCACTTCGCAACTGGGCAGCACACTGCCGCCCGAACTTAAATAGGATTCGTTATGAACAGTACCAATAGCCTACTCAGCCGCCTTGCCGCATCTTCAATGGAAGAAAACAACAGCCGGGCCTCTGATGAATACGCTATGGACAGTCAGGCTGAACTGCCAGAGCT
>NZ_JBXAXZ010000080.1:0-405 GCF_056782055.1 Dellaglioa sp. CoH-57-MRSF-16
GGTAGCACTTATCAAGGACTTCGAAGCACAGCTGAAAAAGTATGGTGTTGAGGAACGCGTTCGTATCACGTGCAAGGAGTGTGGCGCGGTTTCAGAGACGAAGCTGTCTCTGGCCGCCCACAGCTTTTTTCCCTTTGAATAGTTCAAAGGATACGATGGAGCGGTATAAGCTAATTGCGTCGGAGTACGGATTTTATCCACCCGCTGATATACCGGTCTATCGTTTCCAGCAGCTTAGCGAGGCCGCACAGGAACGACGTGACAAACGAATCGAGGCCGCCGAGAAGGGGCACACATTCGTTGGATAAAAGAGGTGCATAATGCCCGCATTTAATACGGACTACGAACGACGTAAGTGGGAATCGCTTCAAAATTCGGCCGGGGCATCGCTCACGGCCGTTGCGC
>NZ_JBXAXZ010000081.1:0-404 GCF_056782055.1 Dellaglioa sp. CoH-57-MRSF-16
GGGATGGCGCGGGAAATGCATGGACACTAGCAAACCTGAACGCGGCGCAGGCTGGTATAGGTGACTAAAGATGGCCACATCCACGACACAAGTCAATAAGGTATATCAAGAGGCTATAACCAGCACAACCACCACTGGAAATACTTCGGTGAACAAAGTATTTCAGGAAGTGGTCACCGGACTCGACACAGGAAATCTGCCGTCAACGCGAATCAATAAAGTGTGGATGGAAGCAATAACCGATCCACCCCTTATCATTAAGCGACGCCTGATATCGGTTTATATAGGATGACAAAATGTATTTCCAGATAGCGAATGCGGCACGTGATGCGCTGGCATCGAATCCCTCAATCAGACCTACTAGCTACAAGCTGGGCACTGGTACTGGATATGTGCCTACAGCC
>NZ_JBXAXZ010000082.1:0-404 GCF_056782055.1 Dellaglioa sp. CoH-57-MRSF-16
CCTCGCGGCAAATGACAGACCACAACCAAGCAGCGCCAGCCCCCGAGGACTTCCGTTGCCCCTGCGCCACGGCAGAACGGAGCCTACATCACCAAGTAAACAAATCTGTCTACGCAGAAATGCTTGTATACCCTCACCCGTGGGCGCACACGCAACGATTGCTGGTGTCGGTGACGGCCAACCGCACCCAGCGTTCTCCCAGCAGACAGAAGCGAAGACCCCAGCGACAGCCCTAGCAAAAGTTCTCTGTCGACTCCGCTTGCCAACCTCAGAGGTCGCGAAGAGCAAACCGATATGGGGTCACGAGAGTTCTTTGTCCGCTCATCCCCGAGCACGGGACTCGCGCTCGTCGGGTACCCGAACATCGACGAGGTTCGATCGGCGCGAATTCATCACATTGGAAT
>NZ_JBXAXZ010000083.1:0-402 GCF_056782055.1 Dellaglioa sp. CoH-57-MRSF-16
CTCTATAGCCTCGCGCATGGACGAGGTATTCAGCAACTCTTCGATCAGGGCTTCTACTTTGTCACGGGCATCGCCATCTGCGTTCTCCCCAACAAGCTGTTGTAGCAAACCCATCTTCTCCAAAGCACCCGGCACATCGTGCAGAATGGACTTGGCCAGTGTGCCACTGCCTGCCTTCAGTTGGCCGCCTGCATGGCTACGGGACTCGGAGCCGGGACTCGTTTCCCCGTTTGCCACGAACTCTTGAAGCGCGCGTGGCAGTGTCGCCATAGCCTGTGCGGCTTTACTGTCGCGCGGTGAATAGGGTGCTACGCCACCTCCCGGGGTACCGTCCCTAGATGGGCGTTCCGCTCGAGGGGGTATGGTTGAATCAGGTCGCGGGGCACTCTTGTGGGTTGGGGC
>NZ_JBXAXZ010000084.1:0-399 GCF_056782055.1 Dellaglioa sp. CoH-57-MRSF-16
GTTGAGTATCGAAGCGGCAGCAGGCACGGGCCCGGAGTATGTACGTGCCGTGTTTGGGGTTGAGCCCGAAGTGATTCATCGGGGTTGACTGGTCGCTCGAAGTAGGTATAATGGGAATCAATAAATTATTGGAGGTTCCCATGTTCGAAAAAGTCACCAAGCATTTCAAAGTCGCGGCACTGCGCCGCCGTATCCGGAAGCTCCGAATCGATGGGGCAGCGCAGATCGCGGTGGTGAACGCACAAGTCGATGTTATCAACAAAGCGAAGAGCGCCCCTTGGTATTTCGTGGAAGACATGATCGAGGGCAATCGCCGGTTGGCTGTTACTCAGGCTGCACTGAAGGCAAATCTTCAGGAGCTTGATCGTTTGACCAAGCGCCAGTAATTCGGCATTTCGT
>NZ_JBXAXZ010000085.1:0-398 GCF_056782055.1 Dellaglioa sp. CoH-57-MRSF-16
ACCAATCCCAGTCAAAACACCAGTCATTGACGGTGCCGACATCGATGTGTTCTACGCTTCGTTCCTGACGCTCGATTTTGTCGAGCACTCGATTGAGGACACGACGATTCTGCTGCCGCTCGTCTCGACGCGCACCCGGAGCCGGGCCGCAGCACGGGCAATGGAAACCGCCCGGACCATAACTGATTACACGACGGGAAAATGCTTTTGCTTTCATGAGACCTCCAGTTGATTATCACTGAACTCTACTCATGATCGCCTCCTATTCTGTTGGGTGGGAACGGTACGATTCGAACGTACGGTCAACCTCGGTGCCGGATTTACCTGACGCACCGGGCACCGGTGGCTTTGTCTATTATGACCAGCCTTCCTGCATTAAGCCGCTCTGCCCACGTTCC
>NZ_JBXAXZ010000086.1:0-390 GCF_056782055.1 Dellaglioa sp. CoH-57-MRSF-16
GACTTGGATAACTTCCTCTACACCGATCCGTATTCGGGTCGTGATAACCGCACCGACGATCCCGCTGAGCTGGAATACACGGTGCCGGACATGCTGCGGGAATTCGGGTACAATACGCCGGTCAATCGTGTGACTCGCGCCAAGTTCCGGGTGGTGGGCGACACGTCGGCATCGCTTTCGTGCTACTGATCATGAACATGCGACGGCGTAGGCTGCGGTATAAGCCAATGGTGCTGAACCGCTACGGGTATTCGTATGATTGGGAGTTGCAGATACGTGGAAAGTACTGTATAGTTCAGGAACTCAAATACAGGCACGACGAACACAACTCGTGGCCCGTCTACGTAATTTTGCGATTCAAATAAAGGAGAGTCATGTTGAACGTCAATA
>NZ_JBXAXZ010000087.1:0-384 GCF_056782055.1 Dellaglioa sp. CoH-57-MRSF-16
ATGCATCAAAACCCAAGGAGGCTGCATGAACGATGACCAACAACTATTGGCAGAGCGCGTCGGAGACGATGATGCTTGGACCCTGACCGTCACTGGGCCCGAAACAGATTCGGAGGATGGGTAGTCGGAAGATCGCCTCTACGCATTGTACGCAACTCCGGTCCGTAACGGATACTGGAACACGCAAATCACGCTGGCTGCTGTCGAGCTGGGTTCAGGTGAGGGTGATGAGGACATCGAATTCAGTGATGAGATTTACACTGTGTTTGCATACTCGTCACCGGAGCGTGAAGACGGCATCAACGAAATACTGTGTGGGATGCTACAGATTCTTCAGGTGCACAACGTAGACAATCCTGTTGACTTGGTTCATCGCTATGGTGG
>NZ_JBXAXZ010000088.1:0-382 GCF_056782055.1 Dellaglioa sp. CoH-57-MRSF-16
TCGGACTACCGATGGATGGACGTGGTTCGTGTGTCGGCACTCACCGCTAGCCCGTGGACGCAGGCTCAGATTCAGGACTTTCTGAACTACTGTCAGAAAGTCACGATGTACAGCACGTACTTCATATGGCAGGACCCGATCGCAATTGCCCGCAATGTGGCGCTTGACGTATATGCATTCAACAGCGCCAACTTGCTACAAGTTCAGCAGAGTGTAGAGCAGGCTATCCAGACATTGTTCTCGAAGCGTCCGGGGCTGCTGATGACCAACTTCTATATATCGGACTTGGTTAATGCGGCCATGAAGTCGAATCCGAACATTTCGTACGTGATTCCTCGTTCACCGACCGGGGCCATGATTGTTGGGGCACCTCCATCGCCTG
>NZ_JBXAXZ010000089.1:0-379 GCF_056782055.1 Dellaglioa sp. CoH-57-MRSF-16
GCTCCTTAATTTTCGCTCAGCATTTAAATATGGTCGGAGTGACAGGATTCGAACCTGCGACCCTCTGATCCCAAATCAGATGCGCTACCGGGCTGCGCTACACTCCGTTATTCTTTACTGACAGGACTCGCAAATGCCGTCGTCCTGATCCTGAGGCTTGATGCCTGACAGGAAATCGTCTTCTTCCTCGACGGGCGTCTCCGCTTCATGAGCGATATGCTTCTCAAGGAATTCAATCAGCTGTGGGCGGCGCTTGGCACCGGTAGCAGTCGCGATCTCAACACCGTCCTTGAACAGCGTGAGCTGCGGGATACCACGGACACCGAACTTTTCCGGCACCCGCGTGTTCTCGTCAACGTTCAGCTTATTGAACTTGACT
>NZ_JBXAXZ010000090.1:0-377 GCF_056782055.1 Dellaglioa sp. CoH-57-MRSF-16
GCTCCCGAGGTAGCGGATAAAACAGTGGAACAATACGTCGCTGAACTGCTGGAACAATCACGGAGCAAGAATGAAACTCTCTGACAAAGTATTGAACGAGCTGTGGAATAAGTATTTTATCAGTCGTGAAAATGCACAAACCGCGTTCTTTGCGGTATTGCAGGAATTGACTGATCGCATCGTGCGCGGCGATAAGCTGGACAAAGACGTGACTCAGCAGCAGATGGAGTGGGTAGCACGCGCCCTGAACGTGCCGGCCACGTGTGTAAAGGACAACGGAAAGGATGGCTACTACATCGTGTATGCGGGTGGTGCTAGCGGTGTCCTTGACCCGATGGTATATTCGAGCGACGCATTTTATATTCAGGCAAAACTTC
>NZ_JBXAXZ010000091.1:0-372 GCF_056782055.1 Dellaglioa sp. CoH-57-MRSF-16
AACTAATAAAACGCGGTGTTTCTCGGCTTATTGCTTAAAAATTTAATAAATATTATCTAGTTTTCAAAGAACAAATTCGACAATTAATATTGTCAATGGAGCCTAACGGGATCGAACCGATGACCTCCTGCGTGCAAGGCAGGCGCTCTCCCAGCTGAGCTAAGGCCCCATAATGGGTATTTTATTAATTGGTAAATGGGCCTAAATGGACTCGAACCATCGACCTCACGCTTATCAGGCGTGCGCTCTAAACCAGCTGAGCTATAGGCCCGTAAACGCTTTTGAGAGTAGATCTCTCAAAACTAAACAAATTTTCGACAAGTGTGTAGGTTTCCGTAATATTCCTTAGAAAGGAGGTGATCCAGCCGCAGG
>NZ_JBXAXZ010000092.1:0-370 GCF_056782055.1 Dellaglioa sp. CoH-57-MRSF-16
GGGTTATACGAGTCTATGTTCTCGGATATCTTCTTGACCTCGAAGTACGCGTACGGATACGTCAACGGCTTTCCTTTCCCAAACAACTTTTGGAGCTGAGCCGTTTTATCATGCGTGTTGATGAACGCACACTTCGAACAGTTGAATACCTGTTGGAACCGAGACTGGAATTCCTCGAAGACGAAGAAGTCGATGGGTGCGATTTGCTCCATTCGGACTCCTGTTAAATCTGGATGCAGATACGAAAAAAGCCCGGACGATCTGAGCGACCGGCGCGGGCTTTAGTGTTACTTCGTGACAAGTGCTGCCAGAGCAGCGTGAAACTCTTTGTCTTCTTCCTCTACTGCTTCGTCCTCGACCTTACCCGGCT
>NZ_JBXAXZ010000093.1:0-368 GCF_056782055.1 Dellaglioa sp. CoH-57-MRSF-16
GTAAAGAATTATGAACCCGGCTTTTTAATCTGTCAACAAGTTTTTTCACTTTTTTCGACATGGGCCTTTTGGGTCCGGTTCGGTGCGTGCTGCTCGACACCATGACCCAGATTCTAGGCGCGTTTTTCTAGCGCGTCAACAATGTTTGATTAATTTAGTCGGGTATGCGGGTAATTTGCGCAAACGTTTGCGCGAGCGCGCAGGACCGCCCCTCCGACTGTCCGCCCCTCGGGCTTCGTTGCGTCGTGTTGCTCAGGTGATTCCATTATATACAGGTCGGCCGCCTTGTCAATAAAAACCCCACAATTTATTTGGGTATTGCGCCCGCCCCACCGATCCGTGTAGAATCGTCAAAACTTTTAACGGAG
>NZ_JBXAXZ010000094.1:0-368 GCF_056782055.1 Dellaglioa sp. CoH-57-MRSF-16
CGTTATAGCTGCCGGTGAACGCAACAGGTGCCAAATCCCCGGGAGCCACACCTATGCTGATGATCGCACCAGTGTTGTCGAGAGTGTAAAACTTTCGGTCCGGGAAGTTTATGGACAACTGCCCCTGAAGAAGCTGAGCCGTAGTTGGCCGGGCACCCGCCGTTATCAGGCGCGGGTGCTGAACAGGAATGTTCGCTGTTGTCATTTTGTTTTCCTAATTAACCTATCACGCCACCATCTATGACAAGAGCCGTGATATACGAAAGCGGAATTGCATCGCTCGGATTGACTGGCGTAGCAATACCGTTGAGCACCTGTGATCCCATGTTCAGCGGGCCCGTCATAGTCACGTTGCCAGCGACTGGAAC
>NZ_JBXAXZ010000095.1:0-366 GCF_056782055.1 Dellaglioa sp. CoH-57-MRSF-16
CTGCACGTATGCAGTAGANTCGCACCGATGGACGTTTTACAAATTCGCGACAATTCGCGGGTATGTTGATATTCGATGGTACGGTACAAGCAACGGCTATTATGGCGAGGGTGTTGACCTGCGCCACATCAATATTGACGAAGAGGAAGGAGAGAATTGACATGGGATACCAACGATATCCGGGGTTTGAGGCGTTGCTTGGTAAGACGCTGGGTTCTGTGACAGGTCTTGAAGAAGGCTCTGACGAAGTGACGTTCATGGCTGAGACCGGTGAAGTCTACAGCATGTACCATCAACAGGACTGTTGCGAGTCGGTATACATCGAGTCGGTAACTGGGGACGTGAACGACCTGATCGGGACACCTA
>NZ_JBXAXZ010000096.1:0-364 GCF_056782055.1 Dellaglioa sp. CoH-57-MRSF-16
TTCTAGTCGTGTCCGTCGCGATCACGGCCCAAGACCCGTCGTTTGTCCCATACGTTACAGAGAACCCGGAGGCGTATACCGATCTGGTGGACACCATTGAGGCCGGTAACGCTGCGATAGGCACTACCGTCTTCACGTTCCCGGGCAACATGGACCCTAGTGGTGGCTTTGTGGTTTGGGAGCTGCTGGCCTCGGACGGGACAGTATATGCAGCAGGTAACGCATTTTCGTACGTAGTGCAGAGCACGGGCCTCACTAACATGGTGATCGCCCAATCCGTGGTAACGGTGCCCGCGACGGTGCCCCCATCACTCGAAGGTCAGAAGTATCAGCTGCGCTACACACTGGAGCTTCCTCAAACAAT
>NZ_JBXAXZ010000097.1:0-363 GCF_056782055.1 Dellaglioa sp. CoH-57-MRSF-16
CTGTAAATCAAGGTCAGCGGAAGGTGCGGAGCGGGCGTGGGTGCTTCGGGAGGCACTCCGGTGCCGCCGACAAACGCAGGACCCCTGCCCTGCCCGATGATCACGTTATAGTCACTGCCCTCGATTGTTGCGATCGCGTTGACGCTCCACGGCACTCCGAGCCCCGGCCGATCGCCGTCACGGGTGAACCGGACTTTCTCGACGTTCGGTTGGTACCTGTCGCGGAAATAGAGCGCGGACGCTCGCTGCTGTTCTTTGACCGGCGGGTCTGGTGTCATGAGGCGATCTCCTATCAACGAACAGGCCGGCAGGCCCACGATCAGCACAACGGCCAGCAGGACGGTGCTCACCGCTCGAGTTACT
>NZ_JBXAXZ010000098.1:0-362 GCF_056782055.1 Dellaglioa sp. CoH-57-MRSF-16
GATCATAGCCTCGTGGTAAGTGTCGCTGCGTGTGAGGGCCCAGACATAACCGTTATGGAAAAACAGCTCACCCACTTCGAGGTCCGCGATGTACGTCGGGAACCGCTTTTGTTCCTGAATATCGACTCTCATGTGTTCTCCCCGGTCGGCATCGGCACATGCTTCACGACGAGCATCGACACATCGAACAGCGTGTGGACGGCCTGCACGGTAACGACACCAGTATCCCCATCGGGGCTCAGTCGCGCGCCCTCAACCAGACCCTTGACCGTAGCCATGTTCCCGATCGCAATCTTGTCGCCTTCTGCCATCGTGAGGTCGCCCACGAAAAACGAGATGCGCAGACGATCCCCGATCGGGAT
>NZ_JBXAXZ010000099.1:0-361 GCF_056782055.1 Dellaglioa sp. CoH-57-MRSF-16
TCTTGGTAGCGCTCGACCTTGACCTCGTTACCAGCGTCGTCGATGGTGCGAAAACGCTGCATCTCATCGACCAGGAGAATGCCGGGTTGGCCTTCCTCAATTTTCGAGTTGTTCAAGATCGAGGACAGCGATGACGACCCGAAGTAGCCGTGCTTGGACGAACCGTCCATCACGACTTCTACAAACTTGTCACCAAACCCCAGCAGCGCGGAAAGGCGGCGCACCAGCTGGGTCTTGCCGACGCCGGTCATACCCCACAGGTTCACGATCACGGGACGCGTGATCAGCTGTGGGAAGATGTACCAAGCACTCACGCTCTCGATTACACGGTCGATGATGTCGTCCAGACCGAAGAACTCGG
>NZ_JBXAXZ010000100.1:0-361 GCF_056782055.1 Dellaglioa sp. CoH-57-MRSF-16
AGCCGCCGTAACCTACCCAATGACGACGATTGACCCATGCGTCGAGAACGCCAGAGCCGTCAACTTCACGCTTCCAGCCGCTTGTGTACTGTTCGAAATAACGAATGGTCATGAAGTATCCTTTACTTGTATACACGAGTCACGGTGGGACGCTCGCGGCGTGCGCGTTCAGCCCGTGCACAGAACTCGTGTTGTTGGGGATGGTGCTCGTCTTCCAAGATTTCTGCATCGACGATTTCCACGTCGCTAGTCTGCATCCTATTGGTCGCAGCACACAGCGCGGCTACGACAGCCGTCAAGATAAGCATCAGGACGAGCACGACCATCGAAAGCTGACGATAGGAAGTGCCGGGCGGTAGAG
>NZ_JBXAXZ010000101.1:0-359 GCF_056782055.1 Dellaglioa sp. CoH-57-MRSF-16
GCACTGCACTGATTTCGCGCAGCCGATCAGTGATCGGCTGTCCCTTGCTGTCCGCGTAAAACTCTTCGAACAGCTCGATCACGTCGTTCACGGCATGCGCCAACTCCGCGACCTCCCGCAGCCTTTGGTTCGCCTGATTGAGGCGCTCGTATGCTTGCTTCAGGCACCTGTCACGGAACAGGATGCCACCGACCGCCATTTCCAGACGCTCTTCCACCGTGTATAGCGGGTTTTCCCAGAGTTCGTTCATCGCACGGACTTCCCACGATAGGAACCGTCGTCGATGTCATGGAACCGACGCGGCTGCGGTTTATCAAACCAGCCATCGAGATAAGCGAAACTGGCAATAATGCAAATCG
>NZ_JBXAXZ010000102.1:0-353 GCF_056782055.1 Dellaglioa sp. CoH-57-MRSF-16
AAGAACGCCTTCGCGGTGATCGCTGTGGCTACGAAATTCCGAAAACAGGAAGCGTTGAGGATGTCACCAAAAGGTTGATAGCTTCGCAAATTCTGTCAAAGCAGGTTTTTGATGATTCCGTAAGTACCGCTAACGAAGCTGTGAAGAAGGTCGATGTAAATCATCCGGACTACGAACACGTTGATCACCCGACACACTACAACTCCCATCCGTCTGGAATCGAGATAATTGATCTTGTGGAGCTGATGCCGTTCAACACTGGCAACGCCGTGAAGTATGTGGCGCGTCGTGGTGAGAAGGGAAAGGCCGCGCAAGACTTGGACAAGGCAATCTGGTATACGTCGCGTGAGCGC
>NZ_JBXAXZ010000103.1:0-352 GCF_056782055.1 Dellaglioa sp. CoH-57-MRSF-16
CAGTTCTGCGTGTCGATTATGTGCACGATCCTGCGCGTCAACCCATCGTCGGCCTCAACGAGAAACCGGAAAGCGATTCGGAGAAAGTTCAAATCGCACTAGGCGGCCTGCGCCTTACGTTCAAGTTCGACAAGTTCGATCAACGTTCGCGCAAGCTCCCGACGAAGCCGGGACGTGATCAGCAGGTGGAACACGAACACGGATATGTTCATACCGTGATCGAGATCAAGAAGGGTGGAGAATACGTTCCCACGTATTCGACACGTTGCCGTTACGCGGACGTGTCGAATGTACTCCCTGTCGTCACACAGCTGATGACGGTTTTGCAGTTCAATCCCAGTAACCTTGAGGT
>NZ_JBXAXZ010000104.1:0-350 GCF_056782055.1 Dellaglioa sp. CoH-57-MRSF-16
CCAGTACACGACATGCAGTTCATGCTGAAGGTTGTGGTACGGGTTATTCATGTGCAGGCCATGACCTGCCGCTTGCAGCAGATAGTCGGCGTTTGCGCGATCACTAAACAATGAACGTAGAATGGACGGAGCTTCGTATTGCGGTTCGATATCAAACATCAGATTCTTCCTCTTCTTCAGGCAGGTGAACGATGCCGGTGTTCGGCGTCACGTGAAATGCCTTGTCATCAAACAAGGCAATCATCATATAGTCTTTCTGGCACGTGGCCTCAAGGCGCGTGCCAATGTGTTCTTCAGACCAGTCCCCCAGAAACTGGTGGATTGCTTCCAGCTCTTCATCAGTCTGATCC
>NZ_JBXAXZ010000105.1:0-350 GCF_056782055.1 Dellaglioa sp. CoH-57-MRSF-16
TTATTCAATATTGGACAGTTTACCAACACCTTGATTCTTTTGTCAAGGACTGAGAATGGTGAAGGGGCCACGGCTTCCGTTGTCGAATTCGCAGGCAGCGCCCAACGCGCATTCCAAGACCTCACGCGGCCCGTGTCCACCATGCGACGCGTACATGGCCCCAAGCGCGTATTCAGCACCGCTCCCGATCGCAGCATAGTCGTAAGCGGCCTCAACCACGGTCCCGTCTCCGTGAATCTCAAAAATGTGGGATTCATAGCCGAGTAGGATATTCACGTCCTTAAACGGCTTATCTCGGCTGGTGCCGGATTCAAGCAGCAGGCAGCGCCGCAGTTCTTCACGCACTGGCC
>NZ_JBXAXZ010000106.1:0-349 GCF_056782055.1 Dellaglioa sp. CoH-57-MRSF-16
CCACATGAGGCCCGCTGGCTCCGTCGGAAATCTGTAAAGCTCACCGCAGATATAGCCGCTGCCACGGGCCATGATGCGATCTTGGGCCCACTTCAGCATACGCTTGTCAAACTTGTTGAGCTTCATGACGCCTCCAATGAAAAGAGCCACCAGTTTAACGTGGTGGCTCTTCGGTGTCAACATTTATTTACTGATCAAGTCCCGCAAGTTCATAATCAGGGCGTTGAACGCGTGGACGCCATACTTGCCCTTTGAGGCCACGATGCCGCGAGCCACCTCTTCCAGCACGTTGATCGTGTTATTCGTGAGCAGAACGCGCAAATCCTCGCCGTCTACGATGTCCTTTTCC
>NZ_JBXAXZ010000107.1:0-349 GCF_056782055.1 Dellaglioa sp. CoH-57-MRSF-16
TGCACTGTCTTCGGCCTTTATCACGGGCCCTTGTGCAACTACCACCGGATGATCGGGCGGCAGATAATCGAAAAACTGGCCCGGCGCGATGTGCCGGTTTTGATCGTCCTGCTCTTCGAGCGGAGTGACACGTGCCCCGTTTCCGTCAACCTGAATAGGACCGCATGTCTCACACAGAACCGTATAGTACCACGGCCGGCCGTCGTCATCAGCCACGGGCCCGATACCACGGAAATCGCCAGTATCCTCACCCCACATCAAGATTGAACAGTGCGAGCAAAAGTCAGCCATTTGTTACCTCTATTTTGACCATGGCCTGAATGAAACCGGCGTTCGAGCTGTACCCTAT
>NZ_JBXAXZ010000108.1:0-347 GCF_056782055.1 Dellaglioa sp. CoH-57-MRSF-16
GCTCAATTCTTTGAGCTAAGCAGCACGATTGATGATGGCGTGGCCGATTTCGTGGTTTGGATCATTCAGCAGGTGATGCCCGAAATCCGAAACGATTTGGCGCATCTTACCGAAACTGAAGTCGAGCAGGTGGCTTCTAAAGCACGGACCGCTGAAATGATGCGCGTGCTGCGTATCCTTGATATGTGTATGGTAGAACCGCGCGCCGAGGCCCAGTCGGTAGAAGCGGCCTATGCACGACGTGTGCGTGAAAAGTTGCTGAGCTAAGGAGAATTATGACACGAGAACAACGCGTGGCGTGCCGAGAAGCTTTCGAACGCACGACGGGCCGCACCATGATTCTATAT
>NZ_JBXAXZ010000109.1:0-346 GCF_056782055.1 Dellaglioa sp. CoH-57-MRSF-16
CGTGCGTCGTGCGCCCGAAACCCCCGACAAACGTATGGCTCATGTTCAGCTTGCGCAAGGCCTCCGATACTTGGATTGGTGACGCATCAATAACGCCAAAAGCGCCTAGAATCATTTCCTGCTCCTAATTACTTGATCTGGTGGGGGAACCCCTCAACAATTTTCGATTCGCCCTTGGCGTCCTTAACGACGGTGAACGGTTTAGAGTCTGGGAACACACGCTCCGACTTCGGCGCGATGATCACGATCGACGGAACCATCGTATTCAGGATTTTCACCACGCTGTACATGGCTTCCGTCATTTCGGGGCTCATGTGTGCATCCGGCTCATCGAGCACCATGAGCG
>NZ_JBXAXZ010000110.1:0-346 GCF_056782055.1 Dellaglioa sp. CoH-57-MRSF-16
CAGGATGGTTTTGTGGTCGGCGGCGATCACAGCTCTGTTCCTCCATCAACGACCGCAATCATCAAGGCTGCAAAATGACAGTACTACGAAATATACAGACGGATCGACATTACAGCGCATGGCTAGATGACGATACGGGTGAGGTGCATGCTTCGCTTATCAGCGATACGTCGACGAGCCCGAGAGCGCGACTCACGATCAATCAACCGGGTTTGAATCTGGAGCCCGTATTGAAGTTCGTGCTTTACGAAGTGGACACGCGACCGCGTTTGACGATCCATGTCGAAGACGGTGCGGCGCTTGCGCTGGCCATGCTTCTTGGCTCTATGGCCGAAAGCGAAAACCC
>NZ_JBXAXZ010000111.1:0-343 GCF_056782055.1 Dellaglioa sp. CoH-57-MRSF-16
ATTGTCAACGTCTTCATCGTGGGTCCTTCGTGCCATCTAGCACTTGGTTGATCAGATTCACGGTCGGAGCCGACCACGCACACACTTCAGGGCTCGGATTCCGCGTGTAGTATTCCTTCACGATACGGTCTCGATACTGTACCTGAACCTGAGTCTTAGCCTCAGCCTGCTGAGTTAGCTTCGGTGCTGCTTGCTCCGCGTTGTTGAGCCGCGAATTATCGCTGTCGCGGCGATCATTCTCGGCCTTGGCCATTTTGTTGATGGTGGCCTGCTGAGTTGACCACGCAGAGTCATAACCCAGCTCGTAGCCAAGTGCGGCACCTGCCACGAACACTATCAGGAC
>NZ_JBXAXZ010000112.1:0-342 GCF_056782055.1 Dellaglioa sp. CoH-57-MRSF-16
GTTCTATGCGTGGTCAGAAATGACCCGTTCGTGGCTCAACAACAGCGGCTCGTTTGCATCCGCCTACAAGTGCACGGCACAGCTCGTGGTCTATAACGATCTTCCTCAGGTGAGCCGGACGATTACCGTCGTTGGCCTGTGGCCGGCTTCGGTTGCGGATGTCGAACTCGACGGTTCCGCATCGAACCTTGTGACCCTCAACATCACGTGGGCTTTCGACTACCTGATCAACTAACCCTCGTAAATACACGGTTTGTTTAACCAAGGACAAGACTATGAAAGCAGAAGTAATAGCACGCCTAATGGTCACGGCCAGCGAGGGTAAGTGGGAGGACATGACTC
>NZ_JBXAXZ010000113.1:0-342 GCF_056782055.1 Dellaglioa sp. CoH-57-MRSF-16
GTGGGCACGAGTTCAAAACGTCGCTTTCCCGCATGCGCTGTATGACTGGTTCGGGATGCGCAAAGTGCAACATAACGAACAGCAGGAGCAAGAAGCTGGTCACTCGCCATGGTGAGTTCACATATTCCGAGGCCTCCGCACGGTACGGTATTAAACGCGGTACCATAGCCGCCAGAGCAGCACGCGGTTGGAGTGGAGACGAAGTGTGTGGTATAACTCAACGCGCTGTTGCTGGGTTTGATCCCGAGCGAGCGGCCTTCGTGTATGGTTGGTGGTCACCCAAGCGGGCGCGTTATGTTTACATTGGCGTTACAGTTGTTTCCGTTAAACATCGTGTAAGCC
>NZ_JBXAXZ010000114.1:0-338 GCF_056782055.1 Dellaglioa sp. CoH-57-MRSF-16
CCTCGTGTTTGAGAGAACGCGAGCTGGAAGAAGAAAAGCTTGACGAACAGGACTAGGCTCGTTATAGTCCAGCAATCTACAAACAGGAGAGCTTTATGACGCAGGTACGGAAGATCAGGGACTGGGATAAACTGGAGAACGGCGGCTGCTACTGGTTCACAATTACCTCGGATCGCGGTGACCGAAAGTTCTATTCGCAGGTTGCTGTCGTCAACGGTAATCCGCTGTTGATCAATGCGCGGGACGCCGTTCCGTTCGAAGAATATGCGTCGAAAGTGCTTTATGCACAAGAACAGGGCCCTATTCCGACTGCGATCAACAGGGCGCATGCTCTGGAT
>NZ_JBXAXZ010000115.1:0-338 GCF_056782055.1 Dellaglioa sp. CoH-57-MRSF-16
GTGTCAGTGCCGCCGGCCCCACCAGCCAGCTTGCGCTTTCGTCTAAACGTAGTAGAAGGGCAAAATCTGGTGTTGAAGCAGGTAGGAACACTCAGCTCGATTTACCCAGCGTCTGGCGTAGGCGCGATAGGTCAACGCTTGACTCCGACTACTAGCATGACGCTAGGTCCGGTGCAGGGACTGGCCATTGCCACAACAGCGCCGCTAACTGTAGAGGTCACCACACCAACTGCCGTTAACATCACGTTTAATGTGAATACGATGTTGGTGCTGGACGATAAGTACACGGCCGTTGTGATAACAAACTCGGCTCCCGTAGCTGCCAATTCACCTAATGC
>NZ_JBXAXZ010000116.1:0-338 GCF_056782055.1 Dellaglioa sp. CoH-57-MRSF-16
TGTACATCGTGAACGAAGAGCCACGGGTTTGGCGATCCGGGCTCCCGATCAAAATCAGCTGCCCCTTGGACGTGTAGCCCGCGACATAGCCGACCAGATAGTTCGAGATGTACTGATCCCCAATGCAGAAGTAAAACTTCTGGCCCGGGTCATACTTTTTCCGCTTCTGGCGCAGCAGTGCGGTTGCGATACGACGTTGCGACGGATTCCAATTACGGAACAGCGTCACGAACTGAACGAATTGATCGCTGTTGCCCGAGAGCTGCGTCACATCTGGCGTGTAGCACGAAGGCGCGACGGCACCGGCTTTGATACCCTCTTCACTGCACGGTTTCTCG
>NZ_JBXAXZ010000117.1:0-336 GCF_056782055.1 Dellaglioa sp. CoH-57-MRSF-16
CCGACTTCAAGGTCAACGTCCAGTTCCTGAGTGGTGAGAACGCAGACCTTCACGAGGACTCGCTCGTAGTAAAGAACAAGCAAGTCGTCAAGTTCTCCGAACTCGGTCTGCTCCAACCGTTCAAGGTCGGTGAGCAATCGTTCGTGAAGGTTGGTGGAAGCACCGCAATCGCGACCCGCGTTACCGGATGGCCGGATGCACCCCGCGCAGAACTCGCGATCTCGGCTTCGGAAGTCGGCAAGGCAGCAAAGCGCAGCTTCAAGCAATCGGACAAGGTGTCGCTTTTTAGCAACGCCTAAAAAAAACTGAAAATAACGCTTTGCGGTTCTCGTGGAT
>NZ_JBXAXZ010000118.1:0-335 GCF_056782055.1 Dellaglioa sp. CoH-57-MRSF-16
TCCATGTACAATGCGGCACGCGCCGTATCGATCGCACCGCTGGTCTAAATGAAAAAGCCCCACCAACCTAGACAGTTGGTGGGGCTTTTGTTTATCGTGCGAACATATGTAGCGCGATGACCAATACAGCAGTGATACAGATAGATACTACAGCCACAACGTCCGTGCGTCCCGGGCCCATACTAGGCAGCGCTCCCCGCTCGTTGCTGTTCCAGTTCGGCAAGTTTCTTGCGAGTTCGTTCAATCTTTTCCTCTAGCTGTTTTTGCTTGAGTGTCTTTTGCGGGGACTGCTCCGCACGACGGTTGGTGCACGGAACGATCTCAAGATTTCGTGC
>NZ_JBXAXZ010000119.1:0-334 GCF_056782055.1 Dellaglioa sp. CoH-57-MRSF-16
GGCTATAAAGGCAGCTCGACCATGAAGATGAAATCCGAAAACCTCGACGAGCTGTTTCCTCTGCTCCAAAAATATGCCGCAGGCGAGGAATGATGAACCGGCTTCCATTCGACATTGATGCGGCTGCGGCAGGGGCACAGATCATCACGCGTGATGGTCGCGGTGTCCAGCTGCTGGAGTACAGGCCCACTCTGCACGAGTCGGTGCGTGTACGTTGCCTCATTAATGGATCGAGGAACCCCATCACCTATTTCACTAACGGCTACAGAACCTTGGAGAAGAACACGAAATATGACCTCTTCCTCGTCAGATAAGTTTGCGGCGTCGATGCGTT
>NZ_JBXAXZ010000120.1:0-333 GCF_056782055.1 Dellaglioa sp. CoH-57-MRSF-16
GTTGTACAGCGACTTGTGTGCCTCGTCAGAGTTTGCGCGTTCACTTGTTTCGTCTTCCTCACTATCACCAGTGGGTAGCGGAAAGAGACCAAGTTCGTCGAGTGCTGCCAGAATTCGCGTGTCGCCACGAAGTGTGCTCGATTTTGGACCAGAAGGATAGAATCGAATGTTCTTATACCCGAGCGTGAAGTACAGCGAACTCAGTTTGTAAAGTTCGGTCCCCATAGCATCGCCGTGGTGTTTCAGAATTTCGAACAGACCTTTCCACCAATCAGATTCCTCAATAATCTTGCGAAACGGTGTCCACAAGACGGCAGCAGCTTTTGCGAAGGT
>NZ_JBXAXZ010000121.1:0-331 GCF_056782055.1 Dellaglioa sp. CoH-57-MRSF-16
GTGACGTTGAGCTGAAGATCGGAGACATTCCGGATGCGGCACGCGTCGCGGCCACTGGTGATTACAACGACCTGATCAATAAGCCGGTTCCGTACTCACTGCCCGTTGCCAACACCACGACGCTTGGTGGTGTTAAGGCCTCGACAAATGGCCACATCACGATCGCTTCGGACGGTACTCTGGACATTGGGTTTGCGCCGGTCCTGAAGGTCAATAACATAACCCCAGATGCATCTGGGAATGTTTCGATCACGTTTCCGCCCGTTGTCGGTCTCGTGAATCCGACGCAGATTCCGAACGCTGCCGACCTGAATACGTACACGAGCACTGG
>NZ_JBXAXZ010000122.1:0-329 GCF_056782055.1 Dellaglioa sp. CoH-57-MRSF-16
AAGATTCCGCAAGTAGTGTCGCGACATTCGATCCACGTTGAGGAACAACGTGGCGACCACGTGCACGCGCAGGTCTATGGACCCAACGGCGTTCCATACTGGACTCCGGCGCGCGGTGAGGCATTCGACCGGGGCCCTATCGGCAATCTGGTTACGCGCCTCAAGCTCGCGCGCGACGTATTCATGGGCCGCGCTGACGCACTGTATTGGGACGAACAATGAGCCACGAGAACGTGTATCATCTTCAAGGGCGTACCTATTGGGAACGCATGACACCTGACGCTACGCTGGTGTCGCAGGCTCTCCGCTACGAACAGGCGCATCCGCAC
>NZ_JBXAXZ010000123.1:0-329 GCF_056782055.1 Dellaglioa sp. CoH-57-MRSF-16
GGTGTGCACTCACCGACGATATCAATCCTCTGCTTGAGAGTCAGATAACCGGCTACGTGTTGGATATGCGTAGCGAGTTGAGCCAAGAACGAGAATTCGGAGCGTTGCTCTTCATCCTTCATCTCAGGAGCATCCGCAAACTCAAGAACGTCGCGCATGGTAGGGGGACGCATAACGAGTTCAGGCACGTCTGCAAACGAGTATATCGAGGCATCTGGAACAGTCTCAAGCTCGTTGATCGTCATCGTGGTGTTCGTGATGATCTGCGAAAGCTTCAGCGAATCCTCGGGGAGCGCTAGACGCGCAATCTCGTCACGTTGCTCTTGTGT
>NZ_JBXAXZ010000124.1:0-327 GCF_056782055.1 Dellaglioa sp. CoH-57-MRSF-16
TTCGAATCTTCTTCGATGGTTCGAAGGCACCCGCAGATCAGTATCAAGTGATCCCGGCAGACACGCGCAGCGCGCTCGACGAGGAAGAACTCTCATTCCTGCGCTGGGATACTTCGTGCCTCGCAGCGGAGCCGCTGTCGGATGAGGAAACGAAGCGTGAGTTCGAGTCGTGGGCAAAGCGTAATGGAGTGAAGCTTAAGAAGGGTAAGGCCGTTGACGCGGACGACATCGACGAAGACGAAGACGACGAACCCCCGAAGAAGGGGAAGAAGGCTCCGGCCAAGGGCAAGAAGAAGGTCGTCGAGGAAGATGAGGACGACGAAGATG
>NZ_JBXAXZ010000125.1:0-324 GCF_056782055.1 Dellaglioa sp. CoH-57-MRSF-16
CTTCAATGAAGAGCGCGGCGTCCCGATCTACAAGACGAATGCAGGCCCGCTGATCGCACTGCGCCCGGAATTCGTAAGCGCATCGGTCGCAGGTGGCGTGGCCCCGGCACCGGTCTCGGCAAATGTTGACGCTGAAGATCAAGAAGACGAGGAAGAGGAAGACGACGAAACCCCGGCTCCTAAGTCGAAGGCAAAGGCAGCACCGGCAAAGGCAGCAAAGGCTCCGAAGGCAGCAGCTGCTCCGGCAGGAAAGCCGGGCCGCAAGGCAAAGGCAACGGATGCTGACGCACCGGTTGCAAAGCGCAAGGCTGCTCCGGCCAAGGC
>NZ_JBXAXZ010000126.1:0-321 GCF_056782055.1 Dellaglioa sp. CoH-57-MRSF-16
CCCACGCACAAATGCGTAGGCGATTAGGAGTCCAAAACACCTAATCGCTTTACCATGTTAAAATTGAGTTCTGCGAATTATGCGGGCGCTGAGCGCAATTGAGAAGCGCTCGCAAAATCCACCACGTTATCTGAAAGCGCCGGAGCCCAAGCTGGGTCTTTCACGATAGAACACTCGATCGGCTGAATTCCGTGTGCATTTAGGAATGCCAAATGCGTGGAACCATCGAAATCTCGATACTTTTTCCAGTTAACCTGCTTCGGGCTCGTGATGTGTCCACAGGTGTGGCGTGCCGTACACTGAGCGCCACAGTACCCACAC
>NZ_JBXAXZ010000127.1:0-318 GCF_056782055.1 Dellaglioa sp. CoH-57-MRSF-16
GTGCCCGGATCACGAGCGTGAGCATGAAATCACGGTTCAGGCGTGCGTATTCCTGCGCCCACGACATGGCTTCAACGTAGGCATCAAACGAATCGGTGCCCTCATCGAACCACGCAAGGTCCTTGTCTGCAAGCTGAATACCGCGCACCGAGATTTCGCGAGCTGCCATCTCCGTCGCGCACTCACCGATCGTCTTGCCCACATGACGCGAGCCTGAATGGAGCATGACCCATACATCCTGTTCCGTATCCAGACACAGCTCGATGAAGTGGTTGCCCCCACCCAGCGTCCCCATCTGCTGTTCCATGCGCTTCACGT
>NZ_JBXAXZ010000128.1:0-318 GCF_056782055.1 Dellaglioa sp. CoH-57-MRSF-16
GATCGTACGTGTGTGCAGCCAGAAGATCGGCTGCGGGAATCGCAAACTGGCCGGCCTGCGCCTGAACGTGCAGCAACTTAGCCAACACCGCAGCCTTGAAGCCACGGTTCAGCTTCAGCTTCTTGACTTCGGCAAACACCGCCTTGTTCGCGTTGTTCCACCACAGTTTCGGGTGCTTTGCGCCATTAAGCACGTCCATACCCATGATGAACTGCGCGATCCACACTAGCTTCTTCACGAATCCGAACTGATCTTGAACATCGAGCAGTGCTGTATAGGCATCCGCGTAATTGCGCGAGTACGCGGCAACCATAAAGT
>NZ_JBXAXZ010000129.1:0-317 GCF_056782055.1 Dellaglioa sp. CoH-57-MRSF-16
CAGTACCTGTTCGGTATCAACTACGAAGATTTCGGCAAGCTCGTGTCCGCAGACTCGACGTTCACCGTCGTCTACAACGCATCAGCCGCAGTCTCAGCTCCGTCGGGAGCTACCGTGTGGACCTGAGGTCAAAAGGTCACGGGGCTGTCCACGATCCCCGCAAACACCAACGCTGTGTACGTGATCGTAGAAGCGGCCTCTTCAAGTGGTGGAAGTGGCGTGACTTCGGTCAACGGAAAGACTGGGGAAGTCGTCATAAACGCGACGGACATCACGACGGGCACATTTGCCGCCGCTCAGCTTGGCGCAGGCTCGGG
>NZ_JBXAXZ010000130.1:0-315 GCF_056782055.1 Dellaglioa sp. CoH-57-MRSF-16
GGCGCTCTGGAACGTCGCCTAATACGGACATTTACACGTATGCGTCGAACACAACATCCGGTGGAACATCGACTGGTTTGGCCAATGCATACATGTCAGGTGCGGGAAATACGACGGATGGCTATTTTGGGTTGGGTGTGACGGCCACTACCACGTTCCCACCAAACGTTGCAGTGTATAACTATGCGGGAAATACTGTGCGGGCCGGCTCCAACTTGACCTACGGTGGCCAAACAGCTGACGCTGCGGGAACCGCCACAGGCTCTGCGTGGCTGGGTGGTTCTACCACAGGTCCCGCGATTAGGACAACCGCGC
>NZ_JBXAXZ010000131.1:0-315 GCF_056782055.1 Dellaglioa sp. CoH-57-MRSF-16
GACAGATAGAGGGCCGCTTTTGGAGTTGGAAGGGGATTACATTTTACTCACATACGGATGGGTCGAGAATCAATTACACGCGCAGCGTGCCGGGATGGAGCGTAGCGACATCCCATGCCCCGGGCGTCCCCAGCTGAATGCTGATCACCTGTGGAATGCGTGTCGCTACGCTCCACGCTGCCCACTTCGAGGCTGCGCCTCTCGTGGTAGTAAATTGTATGGTCCATCTTCTTTATAAAAGGGGAAATCGTGCCCATACATGTAGTCGATTGAGCCCCATTTTTGGCCCGTTTTGTTACCATTCTCAAGCATCCT
>NZ_JBXAXZ010000132.1:0-314 GCF_056782055.1 Dellaglioa sp. CoH-57-MRSF-16
GGTGTTGCGTGCATCATACAAGACCCACAGAACGGAAGGGTGCTGCTTCAGCATCGCGCCAAGGACCCGGGATCGGGTCTGTACGTGCTTCCGGGCGGCAAGCTCGAAGCTGAACGTGCCGATGTCGGAATGGCTCGTGAGCTGCGCGAAGAGCTTTGTCTCGACCTAGACCCTGCGGGGCTGCGGCCCGTGTGGCATGCGAATGATACGCTGGGTAACGGTGATCCTCTTCTCATGCTCTATTTCCGAGCATACGCGTTTGCAGGCGAAGTACGGAACGCTGAGCCTGAGAAGTGTCATGGTCTGGTGTGGTC
>NZ_JBXAXZ010000133.1:0-313 GCF_056782055.1 Dellaglioa sp. CoH-57-MRSF-16
GGTACCGGCCTTGACACCGCCCAAGTTCACGCCCGTCGGAGGTGCCAAGCTGATCTTGCCGGTTCCATCGACGTTGATGCCAGCACCAATGATCACACCGCCGATAGCAGAGGTTGTGGCCGGTGTGATTGCTTGGTTGGCGGCAATCGTGAGCGTCTTACCATCGCCAGATGGTGTGATCGTGACGTTAGAGCCAGCGGCTAGCGACTTGATCGTGGCAATACCGCCAGCCGTTCCGTTGTTATCGACGAGTCCAGTTCCCGTACCTTCGTTGTTCACAGCGGTCAGGGCACCGGATGTTGCGGTGCTACTG
>NZ_JBXAXZ010000134.1:0-311 GCF_056782055.1 Dellaglioa sp. CoH-57-MRSF-16
CGAATTCGCTATCGTGATGGACACGGAAGCCTATAACCTGTGTTCCGTAGTTGGTCAGGTGGTGTCGCTTGTCCGTCTCGATCTCGCGGCGTTCGAGCGTGCAGCTGCTGATGAGGGCATCGACCCGGATGCGGATTACGCGGTGGGCAGCAATGCCGTGGAATACGCGGTGCAGATCGAGTTGGATCATCAGCGCGCGTTGCGCGAGGCCACGCATCGCCACTACAAAGGTGGTCTCTACAAGTTCGTGGGACTTGCCACGCACTCGGAGACACAGGAAGAGATGGTGATCTACGAACACGTGTGGCCGC
>NZ_JBXAXZ010000135.1:0-310 GCF_056782055.1 Dellaglioa sp. CoH-57-MRSF-16
CGTCTAGATGAGTTCTGGCACTGGGATTGCCATAAGAAGCTCATAGTACCAGACACCAAATGGATTGATGATCTGCTGACCCGTTCTTTTGGGAAACAGGCGATGCCCAAAAAGAGACGTGTACGTGATGGCACAGGACCCACAGCACAGCGCTTGGCCCGGAAGTTGAGTGCGGCGCTGCTGGCCCAGCACGATCTGGATGTGGAGCCCGGCGCATGGAAATTCTGGGTGCAGCCGCCCTCCTACCGTGGACCACGTTGGGACCTAGCAAATTGGGGAGCGCACGCGCCACATCCGGTACACCCCAATC
>NZ_JBXAXZ010000136.1:0-301 GCF_056782055.1 Dellaglioa sp. CoH-57-MRSF-16
GGAGAAACGGTGCACATTAAGGACATTTTCAAGGCCGCTAAGATCAGTGGCTTTAAGCGCCTTCAGACAACGGCACAGCCCAACTGCATGGGCGCGACCGACGTGTGGGCAGGTGACCTCACGGCTCTGGTACGCGAGATCGAGCGCCGCGTTCTGGGCTACGGCGACAAACTTCCCACAGGTCTGGAGGCCGCTATCCACCGACGTATCGTGCACGTGGAGACCGCACGAAACCAAGGTCGGATTATGGGCGCGATCCGCGAGGCATGGGCCGAACAGTATGCGGCACCGTGTTCGGGGC
>NZ_JBXAXZ010000137.1:0-301 GCF_056782055.1 Dellaglioa sp. CoH-57-MRSF-16
ATTCCATCTGACCAGATAGACAAACCGGGCGGCGTTGCCGGCCTATCGTCAATTCCTAACGGTTCCAGCAACCCGACAGACAACTACGTACACGGGCGCATCAAGAATACAAAGCTTCCGCTTGGTGCTGTCTATATAGTGGGTAACTTCGATGCTAACGCCAACCACGTATCTCAGTACGCAGGTCTTAACACCATCGATACGAACACGGCGCTTTTGGCGAGCGGTATGCAGACCATCGATACCGGGTATAACGCAACCAATCCGTGCTACCAAACAGTTCCGGTAAACGGTTCGGCGT
>NZ_JBXAXZ010000138.1:0-301 GCF_056782055.1 Dellaglioa sp. CoH-57-MRSF-16
ATCCACGACAGCCAGCTCGATGCGATCAGCACCCTCGATCGGGTTCAGGGCCGAAACGCGGCGCAGAGTTGCGAGTTTACGCATACACTTTCTCCTTTATCAAACATTGAACGAAATTTCGTCAGTGCGACGACGCTTGCGCGGTTTATCTTCCGCTTCGCCCTTGTTCAGGAACCACTCAGGCACGGCGTCGAGGCTCGGCGGCTCATACTGATCGGTGACACTCGACTTCTTGATCACCTTGTTAGCCGGGTCAAACACCAGACCACGCTCGCGGAGCGAGGCCCGGACTTTCTTCCAC
>NZ_JBXAXZ010000139.1:0-300 GCF_056782055.1 Dellaglioa sp. CoH-57-MRSF-16
GAGCGTGGAATTCACGGCGATGGTCGCGGCGCACGAAGCGGGCCACGCTCTGGTCTACGCGCAGCTGAAGCGCGTTGCTCCGTTCGAGCTGAAGGTGAACGTCGCATCGTTCAAGGGCGGTTACATGATGCCCGTGGTCGAGGGCGAGGATATCATGTCGAAGCAGAACGTTCTGGACGAGATTTGCGTGTTGCTCGCGGGCCGCGCGGCCGAAGAGCTGGTGTTTGGCCAAACCTTCTCGTCGTCGGGGGCCGCATCCGATATCGGGAAAGCCACGCAGCTCGCGGGTCAGTACACGCG
>NZ_JBXAXZ010000140.1:0-300 GCF_056782055.1 Dellaglioa sp. CoH-57-MRSF-16
CTGTTATTGTTTTTCTTGACCCACGGCTTCATGTGATGGTATCATGCAGCTGCGCCGATTTTCGCTATCGGTGGGAAGTAGCGCTTAACCGAAAGGTTGCGGCAGAAATCGAGTACTCGAATGGTGAGCTTCCAGTGATCCGTAACCCGAGTATGCGCACCTCAAGCTGCAAACATTTGTTCAAGCTTTATGAAACCATCAAACCTCATCTTCCTGCGCGTCGTGCTGACGATAAGACGCCTCCGATAGCACCGCCCAAGGTTGGGACTGCACCCTCAGAGCTGAGGCGTGCTGAGGCCG
>NZ_JBXAXZ010000141.1:0-299 GCF_056782055.1 Dellaglioa sp. CoH-57-MRSF-16
GGGCGTGCCTGTTCCGCTTAAGATGTGGATGGCCGCAGCCCAAATCGATCCTGAAGCTCTCGATCGTGACCTCAAGGAAGACCGCGAGTACCGAGCCCTGCTCCAGAAGTACACGGGCAAAGACACGAGTTTCGAAGCGGAAACCGAAAATCAAAACAGCCCATGGATCAGCCGTGATGGTGGTCGTTATGAGCAACACGAGACTGAAGATCGCGGTATAGATCGTGCTGACGAGCCTGATCTGCATGCTCTGTCCCGGCGCACGACTGCTGGTCGCAAGACCAGTGAATCGTTCAATC
>NZ_JBXAXZ010000142.1:0-297 GCF_056782055.1 Dellaglioa sp. CoH-57-MRSF-16
GTCAACGGTACGGTCGAGGTCCGGATTGTAGTCAGGGATGATGGCCTTGAAAAAGTTTATCTGATCCGGCGTCAACTTCAAGGTCGCAAGGAATGCTGCCGTATGGTAGCGCCGCCATTCGTTGAGGCCCTGACTGACGACAGGCACGCGGATTACAGAATCCCCAAGAAGCTTGTCCAAATTTTCCTTTTCCCATAGGCCACTGTGTGAATCAGAGCTATCCTTAGAATTGATGCACAGAAGTAGAGGCTCTGCTTCCATAGCCTGTGTCTCCAGCCATTTTGATTGAAGCGCAGT
>NZ_JBXAXZ010000143.1:0-296 GCF_056782055.1 Dellaglioa sp. CoH-57-MRSF-16
CGACTTCCGCGCCTTCCCAAAGGAGCAAATAAATTAAACCTCGTATCCTTTTCTGGGGTATCGTGGTTGATAGATGGACACCTGCTGTAGAGGGTAGGCTTACTCAGGACCTAATACGTCTGCAAAACTTGGCGCGGCACAAGTACTCGGAGGTGGTAGTTGTTTGTGACTCCGAAGAACCTGCACGAGTATGTGAGTCGTTGGGTCTGGCTATCGATACAGACCCGGGCCTAGCATCAGTCTGGACGTAGTCCAAGACAGGCCACAAGTGGCCAGAAATTCCGGTGCCCGCCTCC
>NZ_JBXAXZ010000144.1:0-295 GCF_056782055.1 Dellaglioa sp. CoH-57-MRSF-16
GATCGTCGTAGCTGCCTGATGTTGCTACAGTGGCAAACCCAGTAATGTCGGTTGCTGTCAGCGTCACGGTTCCCGTCTTACCGTTCACGGACGTGACGTTCGAACCAGAGTTCGCAATCCGCGTCCACACGTTGTTGGAGACCAGTGCCAAGTCACCAACGGCCCATGTACTGATGCCGTCGATAGATGTTGAGCCTGCAACAGAAACCACGTAGTACGAACCATTTGCCTGAGCAGTACCGCCAGCAACGCCGCCGTTAGCTAGAACCGGGCTGTTTGCGTTCGCATCCCAGTT
>NZ_JBXAXZ010000145.1:0-295 GCF_056782055.1 Dellaglioa sp. CoH-57-MRSF-16
GTCTCGTCAAGAATCAGAAAAAGTTTCGTGCTCTGGCCAAAGCGCACAAGGAAATGCTGGAGCTGCCGCGTGAACCCAAGCCGTTCGAGGGCAAGAAACTGGAACTGAAGGTTTTGCGTCGCATGATGGAGGAATTGGTGGAGCGTCGCGCCCTGCTAAAGCAGCTGGCCCCGCATCTCGAAACTATTATCGCAGTCCAGCAGTTGACGCAGGAAGACCTGAAGAAGGTCGAGGTCGCGGAACAAGCGGCGGACAAGATGAACGATTTGCAGGAACGCCTGAGCACGACGCAGGC
>NZ_JBXAXZ010000146.1:0-295 GCF_056782055.1 Dellaglioa sp. CoH-57-MRSF-16
GGACCGTGCGGACTCGTATCAGATCGGCTGGTTCTCCAGCGAGTGGCCGTATGATTTCGTGTCGAATGTGCGGCCGGGCGGAACCCTGTTCGAGACGGCAAACCTGCAAGAAGCTCAGGAGCAGCTGGAAAAGATGTGCGCCATGAACAAAGGCGTGCATTACCGAATCATTCCGATCGTAGACGGCCGTTTTGCCGAACACTACGTCGATATTGACAACATGTAAAGGAAAACGTGAGCAAGAAAACGAAAGTTGTGCTGAACATGCTGAGCGCATGCGTCTTGGCAGTAGCGT
>NZ_JBXAXZ010000147.1:0-294 GCF_056782055.1 Dellaglioa sp. CoH-57-MRSF-16
CCGTCGGCGAACGACCCTCGGCGGCGGCGGGCGATGGCCACGGGCGGGTATCTGGTGACTGCACTGGCTACGGCGGCGATCGGGATGGCAACGGCGGTGTGGCAGGTGGCGATCCTGCGCGCTTTGGCGTGGGCGTCCCGGGGCGTGCGGTCGCCGGCGCGTGATTCGTTGTTGTCGTCGCTGGCGCCGCGTCGCGCGTACGGTCGCGCATTCGGTCTGGAGCGGGCCGGCGACAACTTGGGTGCTGGGGTTGGACCGCTGGCGGCCGCCGGCCTGGTTGCCTGGCTGGGCATC
>NZ_JBXAXZ010000148.1:0-291 GCF_056782055.1 Dellaglioa sp. CoH-57-MRSF-16
TCAGTATCCTGAGTACACGGACGTAGCGGACAATGGGCTGTCACTGGAGTACATGAATGTGCCAGTCCCCAAACAGCTTAAGGCCGGTACGTATGCGGTACGTGCCACCATGTTGTACAAATTCAACCCTTTCAAGAACGGAGTCGTGGACACGCGTCTTGGATTTATTGAGGTGAACTAATGGGTTACTCAATCACACGCGATCAACTCGCAAAATTCGCACCCAACGCCAACGCCGCGTCGCTCGACGCACTAGTCGCGGGGGCCAACGCGGCGACGGCACGTTTCGGT
>NZ_JBXAXZ010000149.1:0-288 GCF_056782055.1 Dellaglioa sp. CoH-57-MRSF-16
GTTCAGAAGGGTCCGAACTTCCGGCCGCCTGAAGAGCATATCTCGGCCACGCTGTTCGGTCGAGACGCACTGCAAGACGAATACATCGATCTGTATGAACGACTCCAGCGGCTGTCCGTGCTCACTGCCCCGACGCTGCTGCCTCCGATGGAGCAGCTTAGCCGGGATCAGGCCAATGAGAATATGGTTCGTTCGTCCATTTCGTCTCTTTCGGCTAATGACCATGAACACGGTCACGAGCATGAGTCTATGATTCCGGATGACGATGTGGAAGTTCCGGAGCATTAC
>NZ_JBXAXZ010000150.1:0-288 GCF_056782055.1 Dellaglioa sp. CoH-57-MRSF-16
CAATCACTATCTGCGGTTCCAGCTGGCTACGACGGCGGCACCCGGCACGTTCACGGCGCTGATCACTGAGGTGCAGCTCGAACAGGGCCCATCCTATACGGGCTTCGAATTCAAGGACTTGTCGGTGATGGCGAATGAGTGCTTGTTCTATTATGAAGCCTTCCCGGGATCGCCATTTGCGTGGTCAGGTCAAGTTGGTAATACGCAAGTCCCACAAATGACAGTGCAGTACGCATATAAACGCGTAAATAACCCCACTCTAGTAGCCAGCAACGTCTCATCTTCAGG
>NZ_JBXAXZ010000151.1:0-287 GCF_056782055.1 Dellaglioa sp. CoH-57-MRSF-16
CCGCATCATGGTCTCCACATGCGACATTGCCGTGCCGCCACTTCCGTTAGACGGCTTGGCCAATGTCGTAAGTGATAGAAGGAGGTCATCCGCCTGTTCCATTTCCTCGCGGGTCGCGAGAACAAGCGGGTTAAACGTCATTTAGTCCTCCGAATCTTCGGCTGCTTTCTTTTCACCCTTCTGTTCTACGTACAGGGTTTCTCCCTTACCGCTTTCGGATTGTTTGAAACACCACGCACGCAGGCAGAATGGCTTCGCGATCTTGAATTTCTTGCAGACCTCGATTT
>NZ_JBXAXZ010000152.1:0-286 GCF_056782055.1 Dellaglioa sp. CoH-57-MRSF-16
GCCGGCAAGCGGGCAAGAAGAACAACAACGGACACGGTCGCAGCGGCCGCGGCTACTCCTTCCTGCACCACGCCGTCGACGACCACTCCCGGCTCGCATACTCCGAGATCCACACCGACGAACGCAAAAAGACCGCCGCCGGGTTCTGGCAGCGCGCCAACGCCTTCTTCACTGCCGCCGGGATCACCGTCACAGAGGTCATGACCGACAACGGCGCCTGCTACCGCTCACGCGACTTCGCCGCCGCGCTCGGCCCAATCACCCACCGGTTCACTCGCCCCTACCG
>NZ_JBXAXZ010000153.1:0-286 GCF_056782055.1 Dellaglioa sp. CoH-57-MRSF-16
CGTCCTCCCCATCAAGGCTCTCGTACCTGCGTTCCAACCGGTCCAGCGCCGAGCACCAGTCCGGCCCAAGTGCCTGACGTGTGCCATAGTCGTTGACGGCGGCCAGTAGCGTGAGCGCCGTATCCAAATCCGCAGCAAACTGGCGTTCAAATCCAAAGTTCAATGCAAATTCACGTTTTCCCACCCACGCACTCGGAATCATAGACGCGGCTCCAACGTGAACAACGCATGGGCCACGCGCCGTACGATCGCGTCCGTCGCGAACAGTTGGTACTCACCAGCCTTG
>NZ_JBXAXZ010000154.1:0-284 GCF_056782055.1 Dellaglioa sp. CoH-57-MRSF-16
GCTGGAACGAGTACGTCGGGACCGCCGGGATGGACGATTTCGATCGCGGTCATTTCGGTAGGAGGTGTGAAAGCGTCAGCAGGCATTGCGTTTCTCGGATAGATTTGGAGTGACGACTGCGTGCCGGCCCGACTCCGGGCCGGAAGCAGTAGTACGATTCGGAACAGCGGCATTGTCGCGTCGTACCTCCGCGTACGAGCTCCACGGCCCGGCACTTGCCATGTCGGGCCGAACAGCGATAGTCATCGCCACTGGATGCGAGCGGACAGGGCCGGTTCCCCCGG
>NZ_JBXAXZ010000155.1:0-284 GCF_056782055.1 Dellaglioa sp. CoH-57-MRSF-16
TCTCGCCCATCGCGATGATCAATTCGAGCTGGCGCGTCGTCACCTTCCGCTCGTCCATGAGGACGCGGATGTGCGGAATCTCAGCCGCCCGATGGCGCGTCAGGTCCGTAACGTGCAGTAGCCCCTGCGCGCCGGTATGCGCGTATTTGTTGTTCACCCAATCAACAAGAACTGGCACATTTCGCGGAAGTTTGGCTTTGGGCTCGTGGCCCTGCTTCTGAGCCTCAGACCCTTCGGTCATGTCCACAAGCGTGTAAGAACCGTCTGCGCGGATACCGGCCTGC
>NZ_JBXAXZ010000156.1:0-282 GCF_056782055.1 Dellaglioa sp. CoH-57-MRSF-16
TCCGAGCCACCATTCCTGTGGCTGCGGCCGACGCCGCGTTCGTGCGTCCAATCATCGAATGGATGCTGGGCAATACTGAGCGGCCGGCCCAGCTCCCGGAGCACGAACTGTTTCAGCATGAACGCGTCGAATACGTGCTGCACAACGCGGCTGTGGAATGGTTCGAGTTCCCTGAACCTCCGGACGGCACGCAAGAGTATTACCGTGGCGCGAAGACGTTCATCGTTGATGATGAGGAAGGCGGCTTCGTACTCGAAGTGTGCGGCGGCATCAACCACGAAG
>NZ_JBXAXZ010000157.1:0-282 GCF_056782055.1 Dellaglioa sp. CoH-57-MRSF-16
GGTGTCAACAGTGCCAAGCTTTTTGTTATACTGTTCACCCTCGATCGAGTACTCGGCGCGTATCATCACGTGCAGCGCTGGATCGAGCAACGCCTTCAAATTTTTGAGCGTCTGATTTAGCAAGTCAACGGTAGGCGCAACGTAAAATAGAGAGCCAACATCTTTTCCAGCTAGGCCGCCTTCGATGTGTCGGCGCATGAAGTCGATTGCAGCACGGGTCTTGCCGAGTCCGGGAACACCGGACACGTAGTTTACGGTAATAGTCATTGCTCACCAATGATC
>NZ_JBXAXZ010000158.1:0-280 GCF_056782055.1 Dellaglioa sp. CoH-57-MRSF-16
CTGACGGCAGTGCAGCGCCGGGTCCTGTTCGGTGACGTGCAGCCGGGCGGCTACGTTGGCGATTACGTCCAGCAAATCGGCGTGATTACGCGCGGTACGGTGTTCACTTCGCAATTCGACGCATCGAAGAACTGGGCAGCTGCTGGTGGTTCGGCCTCGACGCAAATCTGTTTGGCCGCTAACGGCATGCTGACGCTCGGTACGCCGGGTACGGCTCCGGCCGGTGTCGCGGTGCCGGGTGCGTACGTGACGCAAATCCCGGGCGCGGAAATCCCGTTCC
>NZ_JBXAXZ010000159.1:0-280 GCF_056782055.1 Dellaglioa sp. CoH-57-MRSF-16
GCGAGCTGCATTATGGCAGAGCAGGAACCTCCAGAGGATTTGCCCATCCGGCACATCTTCTTGGCGCTTGACCTGATCTACTACGCGGGGTACGCCGGAGAGTTTCCGCCTGTGGGGACCCTGTTTGGTGATATCGTCGTGTACTCTGAGCACGTCAACACGCCTAAGGAGCTATCGCTGGGTCTGGATGAAGTGCTCGTCTACACCACGTGATCCGTGGTAAACTTCCGGGAAGTAAATAGTAATGGGCGCAGATTTCGGTCTGTCGCCCCATTTTCAT
>NZ_JBXAXZ010000160.1:0-280 GCF_056782055.1 Dellaglioa sp. CoH-57-MRSF-16
AGTAGTTTGGCCGCCTACACCGAGAGCGATAACGTCTCTCACGAAGGCTCGCAGATGCACAATGACTCCACCGGAATGGAGTCCGGGCAGCACGTTCGCCGCGACCGGTCGGCGTCTCTGACGGACCAGGTTTCGTCCGGCTCTCGCGTTGCAGCGGATCTAACTCGCAGCGCAGACGTGCGCCAGCGCGGATCGACGCAAGTGGTTTCGCGCGTAGATACCTCGACCAACCTGATGACGCCTGAGAAGCTGCAGGCGGTCGCTGCGCGCAACGGTATCC
>NZ_JBXAXZ010000161.1:0-279 GCF_056782055.1 Dellaglioa sp. CoH-57-MRSF-16
GTCAGAAACATCTTTTTCAACATTCGCATTTCCTCCACAGGTATTGCGTAACAGCATACTGCGCGATAATGGCCGCTGTGAAGGCGGCAAGAAGCGCTACTGTCCCATAAAACGGCCCGACGCGCAACACTATTTCCAGCGAGCCCATCCCCACAACAGCTCCCAGCACAAGAGCGCTAATTACGCCCAAAGCGCCTGCCACGTAGGGACTCACTTTTCGCCCCACACGCTTTTGTCAGCCTGATGCCACAGGTAGCTGATTGCCGCACTCGTAATCAC
>NZ_JBXAXZ010000162.1:0-278 GCF_056782055.1 Dellaglioa sp. CoH-57-MRSF-16
GGAACTGGGCGATCACTTGGCCGGTGCCCATCAGCTTGTGAACTACCACGGCACCCAGCGCAATACGCGTTTCGCGATCATCCACATTGATTGGGGTGAGGTCCAGAGGGTCTGCGAAACCTGCGATCTCATACTTTCCGCCGCTGACCTTACCGTATACGACCAGCACATCACCGACAGTGCTGCCCGGATACGTCGAGAACATCAAGCCGTCAATCTTCTTGCCAAGATCGCCTTCCGCTCAGCAATCGAACACCTCGCCGACAACCGTGAGCACG
>NZ_JBXAXZ010000163.1:0-278 GCF_056782055.1 Dellaglioa sp. CoH-57-MRSF-16
GAAGTACCCAGCGTCAACGCCCAACACAGGAACGCAAGTAGGAACACTTAACATAGACACAGTGAACGGCAACTCGTTTACGAGTGTTCAATCAACCACGACGTTTGCTCCGGGTGATCAGTTCTCCTATCAATTCGCGACTACAAACATTTCTCTAATAACCATTACACTTCGTGGCACTTGGCTATAAGGAGTAGAAAATGCCAGCACAATTCATTGCGTCGGCCGAAGGCTTCGACATTTATCCTTCTGGCACGCTGGCCGCGAACTACCCATGG
>NZ_JBXAXZ010000164.1:0-278 GCF_056782055.1 Dellaglioa sp. CoH-57-MRSF-16
GAGCCGAATACGACGGCGCCCTCTCCGATATCAGCAACATCAACGATGGCTTGGCCAACGATGGCCGTGCTAACGATGGGGGCTACACCGATGATTGATGAAACGAAGAGCGTGACCATCGCAGCGTTCGAGGCCGCGATGCTGCGGTGTGCGGACCAAGCGGTTCACGAAGCGTCGTTCACTAAGGATGTAGACGGCAACTACCACCAACCGGAAATGCGCCGGGCGCTTGCCGGTTGGTGCGGCGCTGCTTTGCTCATTGCCGAGCAGGTGCGGGG
>NZ_JBXAXZ010000165.1:0-277 GCF_056782055.1 Dellaglioa sp. CoH-57-MRSF-16
GGCGCATGTAGCGGCGCTGGCCGTGATCGAGGACCTTGGCGACCGCCGTGGCATCAAGCACGCGCTGGCTGAGGTGGACCCCAGCACTTTGGTCGATATCATTGCGTCGCTGGAGGACACGATCCAGTGTGCGTACCAAAAACAAGGGACACGCACAGATTCCACGTGGGTTGCAGCGCAGGACGATGTGGAGGCTCGTATTCGTGACATCATCGAGCGCTGCTGGGGCTACGCGGTGCAGAACATGAACTGCCGATTCGTTCAAGATTTGCAGTTT
>NZ_JBXAXZ010000166.1:0-277 GCF_056782055.1 Dellaglioa sp. CoH-57-MRSF-16
TCATGGACTAGTGTGACCTTGCCTGTTACTCCGAGTTCAGTAGCCTCTACTGCTATGTGTCCAGCAGACACCGGCAATTCTGCGTTTCCTCACGTTGTTCCTGTTGTGTCCAATACCGGTTCAGGATTTCAGGGCATACTGTATGCGATAGTAGGAAATGCTACAACAGGCAGCTTTACCTTGACCCTGAACAGAGGCGGTAGTACTCAAGCCATCAATGCTGTTCTGACTTCCGGTCGCTTGCTGGGTGGTAGCAGCGGCGTTGTTTCCGTGTTCT
>NZ_JBXAXZ010000167.1:0-276 GCF_056782055.1 Dellaglioa sp. CoH-57-MRSF-16
CACTCCTTTTGCTCGGTGTCGGCCCGGGTTAATGTGCAGAGCCGAAGATGTTTGGTTGATTTGGTGTTGGGCAAGTAAATAGAGGGTGGATAGTTGGCGCTATCCACCCTTTTGTTTTTGCTGCGGAGGAATCGTGCGGGACATACTGGTGATTGCGATCATGCTGCTTGGTTGCGTAACTCTAAGAATTCAATTGGGCGCACACGATGTTGCTCCCGCGTTGTCCAACCTGATCATGAGTGTGTACACGGTTGTAGCCGTCACCTTTATGTTCGT
>NZ_JBXAXZ010000168.1:0-275 GCF_056782055.1 Dellaglioa sp. CoH-57-MRSF-16
GGTTGACGCTGTACAGGTTGATGTGTTCTTCGGCCCCAATCCTATATTTTTCCAGCACATATTCAACCACTCGCGGTTTGCCCCGTTCGCGCTCGGCATTAGCAGTACGCACACACTTCATGAGGTCAGTGACACTTGCGCATTCCTCGACCGGTACTCCGGCACGCTCCACGTCCTGCGGGCCCGTACGCACCCATCCCGGCATGCAGAAGACGATGGTGCACAGCCGATCCAGATCGTAATCATTTTCGATCGGCACGCGATACCCACGAACC
>NZ_JBXAXZ010000169.1:0-274 GCF_056782055.1 Dellaglioa sp. CoH-57-MRSF-16
GCACGCTTCACCAAAACGCGCGTCAGACGTCGCCCCGTAGTTACCGCCCGCCATGTGCCAACCGGGCACGGGTTCCCATTCGCTTTTCTCGTTGCGCTGGGCGGGAACCAGCGACAGCGCGTCCGCGTAATGATTGACGAGCAGCACGGCAGGCGCGTCACTGTCGGGTTCAAAGGGGCCATCGGCGTTGACTACGTTAAGATGCGTTGCCCGCGAGCTAATACCGTCGCGCGTGCAGTCGCGAGCCCCGAACCGGTCCGGTTCCGGCTCAAAC
>NZ_JBXAXZ010000170.1:0-274 GCF_056782055.1 Dellaglioa sp. CoH-57-MRSF-16
GTATTAGGAATCGTGACAAGTACTGTGTCTGCTTCTTTGATTGCTTCATCTTCAGCTAGCTCCTTGATTAATTGATCAGGTTCACCAGCAAAAGTTTTTCCAAAAATCGTCGGGTTCCGGTGATAAGCAAGATAGCCGACAGCATCTTGTTGCGGACTACGGTCTTGTCCAAATAAGCGTCGATCCAAATCAGTGGTGATTGGCTGGATCGAGCGAGTGACCAATGTTCTTGGTTCAAAATCATGACCTGCCTGCTTCCACGCTTCTTTATACG
>NZ_JBXAXZ010000171.1:0-273 GCF_056782055.1 Dellaglioa sp. CoH-57-MRSF-16
TCACCGACATCCTGATCGAGATTTTGCACAACCGGTGCGCGCCCTACATCGTGCTGTGCCCGGGACACCTTTTGGCCAACTACGTGAACGAAATGCTGTACTTCACGGGCGGCCAGATGAACGTGATTCCGCTCTCGATGGAAGCGGTTCGCGTGCACGGTATCGAGCGATTGCAAGCGATGTTGGAGGGTGCGCCACGTAACACTGTGGTGGTTGCCGACTACAACGCTCTCATGTACCGACAATACAGCGTGTGCTACGGCACGACGCCTG
>NZ_JBXAXZ010000172.1:0-273 GCF_056782055.1 Dellaglioa sp. CoH-57-MRSF-16
TGTGCGCGTGCGCGGGTCCGACGAAGAAGACGCGGACGGGGACTTCGAAATAGTAGATGCAGACGCCGATGATGGGCTCGATGCCGACGCAGACGCCGATGAAGAACTTGAATGGGGCCCGGATTCTACGGAATTGGTGAGGAATCCTGATCAGGCGCGTGCTGATCACGAAAAAACACTTAGAAATGCTAAAAAATCGCGTTTTGAGGGGTCTGGTGTAAAACACCTCATTAAACCGCGTGCCGCATCCACCTACGGCCCTGTACAAACCCC
>NZ_JBXAXZ010000173.1:0-273 GCF_056782055.1 Dellaglioa sp. CoH-57-MRSF-16
GTCGGCACTCAGCGCGGCAGCACCGGCCATACCCTCGTCGGTGTCGGTCACGGCCTCTTCCCAGTCCGAGCGGATGTGCTGGACGTGCGTCTCCGGGTTGGAGGCGTACTTGAACACGCAGTTTCCCGGGTTCAGATTCATCAGCACATCGGCGGTGTCGGGGGCGAACCCGAACGTCTCTTGCGCCCACAACGCGTCTTCGAGGCGGTCCTGCCGGAACGCGTAGACGGTCTGGGCTTCCTGAACGACGGTGTATCCCGGCGAGTCCTTCGG
>NZ_JBXAXZ010000174.1:0-272 GCF_056782055.1 Dellaglioa sp. CoH-57-MRSF-16
GTGGACGCCGAGAAGCTGGCGTATGAACTCGATCTGGACAACGTGTACTGGGCGGGTGACATTCCGGGTTTTGATGAACGTGTAAAGGGCTATTTTCTGAGCAAGAACTACTGCACGGACTCGTGGGTCGGTCTTCAAGCCATCTTCTTCGACGATCGGCTGGTCGCGATCATGCATCAGGAGGGTCGCAAGTCTGATCCCGAGTATTGGTTCGTGGATCGGGAGAGCGCACTCGAACTGCGCGAGTTCATGACAGTCACGCGTCCGGAACC
>NZ_JBXAXZ010000175.1:0-271 GCF_056782055.1 Dellaglioa sp. CoH-57-MRSF-16
GTGGCTGAACATCGTGTCGACCTGATNCAGCGCGACGCCGCGGATCCACTTCCAGTCGATCGCATGCGAGAACGCCCACTCGAAGAACCGGTGATGCGACTCGACCGCCTGGTCGTCGCCGCAGACGGCGCAGACGTAGCCGCCGGCCGCCTTCATCACGCGCTTGCTCGCGCGGAACGTCGGCGATTCGGTGCGCGGCTCGTGATCGGGGTAGAAGACATCCTCAGCGAGCGTGCGCCGCGTTTCGTGGGTTTTCGTGGTCGTCATAGGT
>NZ_JBXAXZ010000176.1:0-271 GCF_056782055.1 Dellaglioa sp. CoH-57-MRSF-16
GGTGTGCTTGGTCCGATCACGCTCTCCGACCTGAGCGACGATACGGTCAGCGAAATCGACCTGACCGAGAAGCTGGGTATCGAGAAGTGGGAGAAACCGATTCCGGTGTCGCTGCGCGGCGTGTCGCGTGGCAACTTCCCGTCGTTCATTCCGAAGACGGATCAGGAACGCATCCAGAACATCGAACGCCTAGTGTTCGACAAGTATGCGGAAGAAGTGTTCCAAGAATCTACGAAGATGGACGGTTCGTCGCTCACGGCCTACTACATTC
>NZ_JBXAXZ010000177.1:0-271 GCF_056782055.1 Dellaglioa sp. CoH-57-MRSF-16
GGCGTCGTCACCATGACTTCGTAGCATTCAACGCGGGTGACACTGTTCAGTGGATAACGTCGTTGCGCTCTGGCGCTGGCGTAAACATTACACAGGTTCTCTTCAATTAAGGCACAAGACATGACGGATGTAAAAGACGACATCGAAAACCCGCAGCCAACTCTCGTTTACGAGTATGCCGCAGTTGATCCGGCGTGGCCGGAGCTGATGGTGTATAAGGGAACTCCTACTGAAGTTCGGGCAGGAGAGGAAGCTCCTGCCAATTCGACGC
>NZ_JBXAXZ010000178.1:0-270 GCF_056782055.1 Dellaglioa sp. CoH-57-MRSF-16
GAAGGGCAAACGCGTTATCGCATCGATGGACAAGCGTGCGGCCATCAAGGCAGGCGCGCAAGACATGTACCAATCGGAAAACTATGCGGAAGTGACGCAGCACGAAATGTGCCGTCAGGGTCTGCGTGCCGGCCTGAAGAGCATGGGTTTTGTTCTGGCCACAGTCAACGTCGGTAAGGCAGAAGTCCTGAACAAGCGTGTCGAAGCCAAGGCCAAGAAGTTGACCGCAGGTCTGCGCGCTGTTGCCGCTGAGCAAGACGAGTCGATGGA
>NZ_JBXAXZ010000179.1:0-270 GCF_056782055.1 Dellaglioa sp. CoH-57-MRSF-16
TTTCACGATTTCGCGCTCCATCGCGAGCCGCACGATATCCTGAGCTACTGCGTCCATGGTAAGCGGCGGAACCTGTTTTGCATACATATGCTTGGCCCACAGCTCACCAGAAATCGCGTCCTCTACGTCACCCACAGTTTCCCAGCCAGTCGATTCAAGCGCGATGTTGAAGTGCTCGCTCAGGTCTTGTGCCAGACAGAAGCGCAGATTCGGGTTCGTGATTCCTAGGCCTGCGAGCGGGAGACTGCGTTTCATGGCGCACTTGATCTG
>NZ_JBXAXZ010000180.1:0-270 GCF_056782055.1 Dellaglioa sp. CoH-57-MRSF-16
GGCATTGATCGTCCATCCGCACGATGACGAGATACGAGCCGAACATGAGCGCCGTAGACGCGCGTCCAGAACCAAAAACTCGGACACTGACAATGAAAAAGATTGATTATTCGAAGGTCAACAGCGTAACGGATCATCTTGAGGCGTTGGCAGAATCTGGTGACTACAATCTATTTCCGGGACTTCTTTCGGAGTCCGAAATGGAGGAAATTCAGAATCGTCGGGTAAAGGCCAAGCCCAAGGGTAAGGTGGCGACCGTTCGTGAGGATG
>NZ_JBXAXZ010000181.1:0-268 GCF_056782055.1 Dellaglioa sp. CoH-57-MRSF-16
CGGCGGTTCTGCGAGTACTGCTGGCGGCGGGCACCGCAGACACGACGCGCATGCGTACGATGCGGACGCCTGGACCACACTAACCGCGACGCGCTCTGCAAGACGTGCCGCGCGGCCGACGCGATCGAGGTCCTCTTTGGCCCCGACCTCACGCGCCGACGACCGGACCTGCTACCGCTGCGGGCACACCTCCTTAGGTCTCGCCCCCAGTACATCCTGTTGATGACTAAGACTCGCGACGTGTGGGGCAAGCTCGAGCGGGTGATTG
>NZ_JBXAXZ010000182.1:0-267 GCF_056782055.1 Dellaglioa sp. CoH-57-MRSF-16
GGAAAGTTTCCCACAGGCGTTGGACCATTTCTACCGAATACTGCTCAGCAGCCGCATTCCAGTGCTGCGCCACGTTATTGGGCCTGAATGTCTGTTCGAAATAGCTTCGAGCCGCACCCAGCATTGTGGAATCGACTACAGGCCACTTTATATCATCATATTTCATTGGCCGTATTCCTTCAGGGCCTCGGCCCATGCGGTTTGGAAAACGACCCACGCGTGGGTCGTTTTTGGGTCCAAATAGTTGTCACCGCCGCGATATAGAAT
>NZ_JBXAXZ010000183.1:0-267 GCF_056782055.1 Dellaglioa sp. CoH-57-MRSF-16
GGTGATCGGAAACAGGCGAGACAGGGTTTTCTTGGCCTCAGCAACGGTTCGGATTTCTTTATCCTTCCCGTTGACGTGGATTTCCAGCTTGTCGGTTTTGCCGCGCATTATACGCCGCACCAACACCTTCTTTCCTGCGTGGCTCATGAACTCGATGTCGCGGCGGCCTTGCTTGATCTTGTCCGAACGCTCACCGATTTGCGGTTCGTCATACATCACTTCAGGCAACACTGAGAAGAGCAATGATTTGCCTACCCCATTCGAGTT
>NZ_JBXAXZ010000184.1:0-267 GCF_056782055.1 Dellaglioa sp. CoH-57-MRSF-16
GCTCAGCGCAACTTCCGTGGTATTTCGTGGAAGGTGCTACATGCCCATTCCGGGTCTACGATCAAGTAACGATCTTTCGCGAAGGTCGTGATCGTAAGTACCCATCGAAGTACAGCGTAGATAACCTGCGTCTCGATATCTATTCGGACTCATCCAACCAAGCATTCAAGTACCTACAGGCGTGGAACAATACGATTCTCACGCCCTTTGGTGCCACGGCAGCTGCCACGATGGGCGGTGGTTGGGGACGCCCGTCGGCCTACAAGA
>NZ_JBXAXZ010000185.1:0-266 GCF_056782055.1 Dellaglioa sp. CoH-57-MRSF-16
GCAGGCCCAACCTTGAGCACCGCGTCATCGGGAAGTGCGTGCGGCCCCTTGTTCAGAGCATAACCGCCGCCAAGCTCGTAGAACAGGTACGGGTCCATCGGCACGTATAGACGATGTTCAGCATCATGGTCGATCATGGTCAGTCCTGATTAAGAGCGACAAGCGAATACACGGAGTTTGCGCCCTTCACCATAATGAAGGACTGCGCGTCGTCCACGAATTTGATGGTCACGGCGTCGCCGCACTTGCGCATTACCTCGTCGATG
>NZ_JBXAXZ010000186.1:0-266 GCF_056782055.1 Dellaglioa sp. CoH-57-MRSF-16
TCGTGAATCCTTCACGGAGGCCACCGAGCAATGCACCGAGCACGTGGCCGCCGTCGGGGACCTCGTAATAGGTGGCGGTGACCCCGGCGCTCCGGGCGGCCTGGAACGAGCGTTTGACGCGCGAGACATACTCCGGGTCGTTCGAACCGACGGTGAAGATCCCGACCGTGTCGGCGTATTTGTGTCTGGCGAACACCTTGGCGGGAATCTGGGCGTCGTACGCGGCTTGGTTGCCGCCGAAGATCTGTGCCAACACTCGCGAAGGG
>NZ_JBXAXZ010000187.1:0-266 GCF_056782055.1 Dellaglioa sp. CoH-57-MRSF-16
TTTATGCACTGCTCGATCCGCGTAAACCGGGCTCTTACTTGTATACAGTTGGTGACAAAGTAGTAGCGTTCGATCATGAGCCATTCTACGTCGGAAAGGGCAAAGGTCGTCGTATGTATCAACATCTGGAGGGCTGTAACCGACGTGGCACGCATCGGAAGGTTCAAAAGATAAACGCCATTGAGCGCGCTGGTTATGCCCCTATCGTACGTCAGCTTTCCAAGGAAGAGCCCGAGGCTACGGCATTGGCTAAGGAGATTCTGCTT
>NZ_JBXAXZ010000188.1:0-266 GCF_056782055.1 Dellaglioa sp. CoH-57-MRSF-16
TGATACGGCATCGAAGGCCGCGGCCGGATTGGACAGTAGTTCACTATGGACGCCCTTTGAGAATTTGGAGAATAGTCCCTCTAGGCTGCTGCGAAGTTCGGCGCAAAATCGCTCCGGCTGCTTATTCGATAGGTCGGAAATCCAGTCGTGAACAACGCCAAATTTCGCAATGGCGTCACTTAATCTATCGAATGCGGGAATCCAAATTAGCTCGTTTGTCCATGGACCTAACAGAGAGCGACATCCATTCTCCCTCGTGTTTATGG
>NZ_JBXAXZ010000189.1:0-266 GCF_056782055.1 Dellaglioa sp. CoH-57-MRSF-16
CCGGGCCTCGGCCACCGTCAGCTGTGTTTTAAGCTCGCTGATGACACGATCGCGTTCCCGGATTTCGGTCAACAGCTTGTCTGTGAATTCCAGCAGGTCGCGAGCATCAGGCCCATCCAGCAGCCGTTCTTGTTCCATCAGCAGGTCTACCAGCGTCTTCATTGATCAATTCTCCAGCGTTTATCGCAATCGGGACAGTGAAAGTCGATCCAGTAGCAATCATCAGCCTTGCACCAGTTACCGGTGCTGCCGTCGTACGTCTTCTC
>NZ_JBXAXZ010000190.1:0-264 GCF_056782055.1 Dellaglioa sp. CoH-57-MRSF-16
GTCTATGGTGGTACTTGGCGTCTACCACAATGAGGACATCAGTACTGTCCGGCAAGGCCTTAACAAGGCCAAGCAGTGGGGATTCGAAACGGTGCCATTCTTCGAAGTGCAGCCGAACCGCGCGTTCCTCGAAGCTGCGCTGGCTGAGGCCCGGGAGACTGCGCCGTTTGCGCTTGACGGTCTGGTCATCGCACCAAACACGTTTCGTATGGACTACGAGACGAACGATAAGCCGAAACTGATTTGGGCGTTCAAGGTCAATGA
>NZ_JBXAXZ010000191.1:0-264 GCF_056782055.1 Dellaglioa sp. CoH-57-MRSF-16
GACTATAGTGGCGTAGCCACGCCTCTGAGTTTCATATTCGGCACTTGCAGGGTTGAGTCGGAGATGCCGGCATCGCGTGTCACCGACAATAAAGGCCAGTGCGGACACTGTGTTAATACGGTAGGAAGTGTGCCTGAAGGTAAGAAGATCATGCGCAAAGGTAGTTTCAAGGAAGCCAAGGCCGAAGCCAAGGCCAAGAACTCGAGACCTCTTTTCGCTAAGACTGACTATGCAGGCAGCGCCAAGATAACGCTGCGTGTGGCG
>NZ_JBXAXZ010000192.1:0-263 GCF_056782055.1 Dellaglioa sp. CoH-57-MRSF-16
GTTCATGGTTTGGCTGAAGCAGGGAATCACCTCACGACGGCTCATCATCAACGACGCGAAGGCGCTCGTGCATACGGTGAATGACACGGCCTACCTGGTCAGCCCGGGTGTGTTCCAACGCTATGCGCAGGAGCATCCCGAAGTGGCCGCGCTCGCCAAGCAGGAGAATCAACAGGATTGGCAGTGGGTGCAGAAGCGCTTCGAGAAGCTGCAGCTACATCGCAAGCACCCCAATGGCCTGAACATTTGGACCTGTGAAGTCA
>NZ_JBXAXZ010000193.1:0-262 GCF_056782055.1 Dellaglioa sp. CoH-57-MRSF-16
ATGTACTCCAGCGCACCCTTCAGCGACGCGTCCAAAAACGAGTCGATACGCCGAGCAAACGCCACGGCCTGTTCTTCCGTATCGAAAAACACGTTGGTCGGAAGTCCATGGGGAAAGCCCTCAGCCTCACAGTCTACGTGTCGCGGAACGATACGGATCGTGGGCCTACACTTGCCTTTGTGCTCCGGATCGAAGCCGTAGTACAGATTGGTCCACTGGCTATCGTGCTGGATTCGTGCCATATACACTCCTTACAGAGATT
>NZ_JBXAXZ010000194.1:0-262 GCF_056782055.1 Dellaglioa sp. CoH-57-MRSF-16
GACGCGCACTCGTGATTCCGGGGATATCCACGGGATGCGGCAGATGCGCCACACTCTTCAGCTTATCAGCCTGAATCTGAGCCATGCGCTCTTGCTTATCTGCCGGAAACGCATCGAACGATGTGGTCTTCGACTGAGGTACGTAGTTTTTTGTGTCGATCATTGTGATTATCCTAGGATGCTATCGAGAGCACCCCCAAGCGAGTTGATAGCGGTCTGCGAAACGGTGTTCACCACTCCGTTGACCAAACTTTGAACAGCG
>NZ_JBXAXZ010000195.1:0-262 GCF_056782055.1 Dellaglioa sp. CoH-57-MRSF-16
GGGGTGGGTCTGGAAATGCGGTAAGTTTCGGTGGATGCCTCAGGACTTCGGGACCGAGAACGAGCGCATGAAAGAACGCGTGATCGACTCGTCGAAGCAGGATCAGAGCATTGGTATGTTTCTGGACGACCCGACGACGCCCATGCTCTACTGCGTGGCGGGTTCTCCCGACGATCGACAAGCCTTGTACTTCGCGGCCTATCTTGTGCAGGAATTCCAAAAGCGCAGTCGCGAGGAAGTCGTGTGGCACAACCTATACGGC
>NZ_JBXAXZ010000196.1:0-260 GCF_056782055.1 Dellaglioa sp. CoH-57-MRSF-16
GGTTATGGACGAGTTCATTGCTGACCACAACAAGCGGTTCAGTACAGCATACTTGCAGGGGCTGAAAGCCGGCCGCCTGAAGGGCTACATCGAGGCGCAGGACGCGGTGCTCGATGCTCCGAACAACCCGATCTCTGCTATCGACGAACTGATAGCCAACGCGGGGGATTTAGATGAACAACTTTTTCATGATGCTGTGGCTTGCGGACGTTGCCGACGCCTTTAAGATGGCGGTCGGAGTATGCATTATGGCCACGGTC
>NZ_JBXAXZ010000197.1:0-259 GCF_056782055.1 Dellaglioa sp. CoH-57-MRSF-16
GCAACCACGTACTTGTTAAGGAGTACAAAATGGCAGTTGAAATTCAAGCAGCAAACCGGCTGGTGGCCTCCGAAAAATGGAGTCACGATGTGCACACCAAGAAGCATCCTCCGGAAGGCAAGTTCGCGGATGGAAGCGCCGAATCAATCGCAGAGTGGGCTGAGCGTAGCCATAACGGAAATATCGGCAAAGCAATTCAGTCAATCTCGTTCTATCTGAATCGCGGAGGCAAAAACCTGAGCGATGAACAGAAGTCGAA
>NZ_JBXAXZ010000198.1:0-259 GCF_056782055.1 Dellaglioa sp. CoH-57-MRSF-16
GTCTTTCTTCTTGTTGGCGCGAAGCACCAGCTTGAAGGTTTTGTTGGCCGGTAGACGCATGCTACCCTTTACGCCTTCTGCGCGATCAGCGGCCTTTGCCGGGAACTTCTTGTCGTTCGTGGGTTTGAATGTGACGGCAGCGAGCCGTGCCTGAATCGCGAGAAGAGTGCGCATGTCGTAAGCCGCAAGATTGCGCTTTTTCTTGTCTTCTGCTTCTGGGTTGTAGCGTCCGATGTAGCGCGTTGCCTAGATTTGGGAT
>NZ_JBXAXZ010000199.1:0-259 GCF_056782055.1 Dellaglioa sp. CoH-57-MRSF-16
CTCCTGGGTATCGCGGTTAGAAGCGGAGGAAAGCGTGAGCGGGCATTCGGAGCACAGCGAGGCGGAGGCCATCGCGCACGAGGCTGAGCGCGAGCACGCCATGCACGACCACGGCGATCACGACCACAGCGCGCACGACCACGGCGCACACGACCATGCTGCGCACGACCACTCCGGTCACGACCACGCTGCGCACGACCACTCCGGTCACGACCACGCTGCGCACGACCACTCCGGTCACGACCACGCCGATCATGAC
>NZ_JBXAXZ010000200.1:0-258 GCF_056782055.1 Dellaglioa sp. CoH-57-MRSF-16
GCGCCCAACCACGCGTATCCTTGTGATCGGCCAGTGCTCGCTCCACATTGAGTTCTGCATCACTCTTCATTACTGCCTCCCGTGTATTTCAAAATCACATAGACCCGGCTGGTGCCATTCACTTCGTGTTCGACGCGATGCCCAACAATTTTGTCTACGTATGACACAGCTCCGTACGATGCTACGCACGCCGCATTACCAATTTCCGCTCGGTGCATGACATTGATGGCTATGCAGCGACCATCGCTTTTTGCTTTC
>NZ_JBXAXZ010000201.1:0-257 GCF_056782055.1 Dellaglioa sp. CoH-57-MRSF-16
TCTTTGCCATTTACGGTACCCCACATATTCATATGGAACGGACCGTCGCCGCCTTTCTTCGAATACGTGCGCTCGATCGCGAAGTATGAGGCTTCGGCACCACACGCGCTGCACGTCGTTCCGTGCTTAGCAAAGCAGCGCAGGCGCTTGCTCGTGGTATGCACAAACAGCCCCGGTGCAACTTCCGAGCGAAGCTCCTTTTCGCGAAGACCCATGTCGGCGCGAATCGCACGAAGTCCCGTTTCGAGATCGAGGGT
>NZ_JBXAXZ010000202.1:0-256 GCF_056782055.1 Dellaglioa sp. CoH-57-MRSF-16
GCTTTGCCGCTTTTCAGCCATACGGCTGAATCTTCATCATGAAAATAGATCGGGAATGCAGATGAGTATAAATAATCAGGTTCGCCACAGTTTGCAGGCGATTGAGCAGTCAATGCGCGATTTGGCTCTATGGCAGGCCGCGCCGCCTGAGCCTGAGGCTTTCTCCAGCTCCGAACCTTTCTGCGTAGACAGCATGTCGGCCGAAGCCTGGCTGCAATGGGTGTTTCTGCCGCGTATGTACGCGCTGCTGGATGCG
>NZ_JBXAXZ010000203.1:0-254 GCF_056782055.1 Dellaglioa sp. CoH-57-MRSF-16
CTCTTCCTCGTGATGATTGCCGCACCGAAATTCGCGTTTTTGGTAAATCGGGAACTTTGGCGTTGCGCTCATGGCCGCACCATACGCGAGGTAGCTGCCGCGACGATTGCGGCAATCACTTCTTCATCGTCACGCATTTCGGTCATCACGTGTTCCGTCATCTTGCTTGTGATTTCGGACGCGGCGGCCGAATCATTCTGCAAAAGGCTGATCACATAGTCACGGATCAGCCGTTCTGTTGCGCTGTAGTACAT
>NZ_JBXAXZ010000204.1:0-254 GCF_056782055.1 Dellaglioa sp. CoH-57-MRSF-16
TTCTTCGTACTGCGCGGTGGGAGCTCCTTCGAGAAGATCAGGCTTCCACGAACAACGGGGGCCGGGTCATGAGTAAGACCCCGGAGCTGCTCCCGCTGGGGAGCGCCGTCGCAATCGATGGCGAGGAAGGCGTTTACGTCATCGTCGCGAGAGGCTTCCAGAAGCAGGAGGACGGCGGCTTCCTCGCCGGCTACAAGGGGTTGCCGCACCCGCAGGGGGCCGCTGCCGGTGTGCGAGAGATCGTGATCGGGAAC
>NZ_JBXAXZ010000205.1:0-251 GCF_056782055.1 Dellaglioa sp. CoH-57-MRSF-16
CCGCGCCGATGTCGCCCTGCAGCTGGGTCGGATGAGCGGCAGGATCGAAATCGGCGTCGGCGAATAGCAGATGTGCTTTCACTGGTGGACCCTTTCCTGCAGGCGTTCGGCGGTGAGCCCGTATCGGGCTGCGATCGCGGTGGCGTGGGCGAGGCCGTCGGCAGGGCGCCGGCTGAGGTGGAAGGTGCGGGTGGTGACGTCGGCCGGGTCGACGTCGGCGACCATGCTGACGGTTTCCGGGCCGAGGGTGG
>NZ_JBXAXZ010000206.1:0-250 GCF_056782055.1 Dellaglioa sp. CoH-57-MRSF-16
GATCATCAGTTCCCCAATCCGAGGTTCGGCAGCCCGACCGTGTTCTGCAGTTCGACGCCCGTGGCGCCGACGTATCCGCTGGCGTTCACACGGACCGTCACCTGCACGGAAACGATCGTGTTGCGCTGGGCTAGCGTCAGACCCGTTCCGCCCACGGTGATCGTGCCGGTGGAGGCGAGGTAGACGAAGAGGGGCGGTCTCCCGGTCGGCGTCGTCGAGATCGGTCCCGCGATGGTGCGCTGCCAGGTCG
>NZ_JBXAXZ010000207.1:0-250 GCF_056782055.1 Dellaglioa sp. CoH-57-MRSF-16
GGTCACGGACAAGCCGAAGCGCGTGCGTAAGCCTCGCGATAGTAAATAAGCAGAACAATGGAAGTGTGGCCGAGTGGTTTAAGGCTCCGGTCTTGAAAACCGGCGAGGGCTTTGTCCTCCGTGAGTTCGAATCTCACCGCTTCCGCCAAGTTTTGGTGATTGTGCAGTATGCGGGTAAAAATAGGTAGCCCGTACGTGAATCGTGTCTGGCGCTCTACTTGAGTTACCGGACGCTGTGGTTGTTCGAGTC
>NZ_JBXAXZ010000208.1:0-249 GCF_056782055.1 Dellaglioa sp. CoH-57-MRSF-16
GTGCCGGAGCGACTAAACGGGCTTCCGCACGTAGAAGAGGAAAAGATGGCATAGTTCATGCACGCGGTATCCGGCATCGGCCGTGATCTGTGCGTAGCATATGACTATGTTTATTTCGAAAGTAAATTTGGCCTGACGATCGAGCAGGCAGAGGCGCAAGGATCGGTATGAGCGAATTGAATCAGGTCACAGACGTAACGTTCGAAAACGAGATCGTGAACCACAAGGGCTATGCCCTGCTCAACTTCT
>NZ_JBXAXZ010000209.1:0-249 GCF_056782055.1 Dellaglioa sp. CoH-57-MRSF-16
CCGCAGAACAGGACCGGGCAACGTCCCATTGATCATCGTGGCAGTTCGCGCCCGGCCGGTAATATTGATCGGCGCTTCGGAGATGGACAGATCGAAGTCGTTACCCGCCTGCACGCGAGGCTGGTCCGGGCTTGTCATCGCCCAGACCTGCGGGCGCCAGATCCCCAAACCGCCGACCAAGCCGGCTGCGCCTAGGCCTTTCACGAAGGTTCGTCTGCTGATATTCGATCGCATCTATCAGTATCCAGT
>NZ_JBXAXZ010000210.1:0-249 GCF_056782055.1 Dellaglioa sp. CoH-57-MRSF-16
GTCCGAGCTCAGCTACTACCTCGAGTCTGGGGACGATGTGCTCGGTCAGATTGAATTCCCCTGGGCCGTGGATGCGGCCGGCGCGCAGGTTCCCACGAGCTACAGCTGGGACGACGGCGTCTTAACACAGCATGTCGACCTGACTGATCCCGCGATCACCTACCCCGTCGTTGCGGACCCGGCGTGGGGATACACCTACTCGTACACCCTGAACAAGACGGCGGCGGTCAACAAGTCGCGGTTGAAGAG
>NZ_JBXAXZ010000211.1:0-248 GCF_056782055.1 Dellaglioa sp. CoH-57-MRSF-16
GAAATGCCGTCGTTGAGCTGGGCCCCGAGGATAATGTTGTGTTGTTCGTCTAGAATCTTCTTCAGCTCATCAAACTCACGAACCGAGAGCAGGGCATACATGGGAGTGCCCATGTAGTGCTCGAATTCCATGTTCCAGTTACGCGTTACGTATCGCATAATGCCCAGAACCGTGGCCTTCGCGTCGATTCGACCGTGCATGGGAATCAGTGCTGACCGCTTCAGCAAATCCGCAATCTGCGCATCGCG
>NZ_JBXAXZ010000212.1:0-248 GCF_056782055.1 Dellaglioa sp. CoH-57-MRSF-16
CGTTTGATCACCGCTGTCGGCCTCATTGCCGATGCCGCAGGTATCAATCTGCTCGAAGTTTTGGGCGATATCGGGGATTTTCGGGTCGCTGGGCCCGGCGATCTGGAAGACTGACTGAAGTTCAAGTAAAGGAGAAAGCATGCTTTCGTTTATCACAAAAATGCGCAAAGCACGATCCATCGAGGCCGTAGCCCGCTACAGTGCACCGCACTGGATCGTCATGATTCGGAATCCGGGAGACAAAGAAT
>NZ_JBXAXZ010000213.1:0-248 GCF_056782055.1 Dellaglioa sp. CoH-57-MRSF-16
GTACAGTTCCCTCAGTATGCAAATTTCACGGCTGAAGAAAAAGCTGGCGCTCGATCCTGATGACAGAGCCCTGCAAAAAGAGCTGGGGCAAGTGATAGAAGCACGTGCCTCGCTCCGAACCAAGGAGAGTTGATGAAACCTAAGCTTCACCCGCCTGAACCCCACCAAGTACAACGTGCGCTGGCCATAGCCCGGTGGAAGGCCCCACACGCCCTTGTCTTCTACATCGACATGCTAGATGATGCCCC
>NZ_JBXAXZ010000214.1:0-247 GCF_056782055.1 Dellaglioa sp. CoH-57-MRSF-16
AAGCTGCTCGTCGGCTTCTTCGTCCGCTTCTTGCGCCGCGATACCGCGCACCACAGCTTCCACGATATCACGCATCGTGGTCCACGGGTCCGTTACCGGGCTCCCCGCATCGATTTCGAATTCGGCCTCAATATCGCTACGCAACTCTTCCATGTCGATTGCATCGAAGTTGTATTCGACGGTAAGATTCGTGTCGAGTTCGAGCGGGCCGTTCCCGACTGCGGCGCGCACCACACTCCGGACACGC
>NZ_JBXAXZ010000215.1:0-246 GCF_056782055.1 Dellaglioa sp. CoH-57-MRSF-16
GAACGAACAAGGTAAGGCCAGCGTTGGGGACATCAACTCGATGTTGACCGGTTCATTCCAGTTCAATGTGACGCCTTACAATCAGAATCAGCAGCGTGTGGTGCGTGACCCGACTGCAACAAGTCCATACGATAGCCGTAATCGAAATCAGGGCGTGTTTGACATTGCGGTACCAAGCACCGCAGATGTTGACGATATTCCCTTTGCAGACCTAATCAACGGAAACGGATTTGGTGACAACGGCCC
>NZ_JBXAXZ010000216.1:0-245 GCF_056782055.1 Dellaglioa sp. CoH-57-MRSF-16
GAGGTCATGATGTTCGAGCTGCCGACCGTGCGGTACGAGGCACGCAGCTCTTGCGGATCGACGACACGAACTTCGCGGTTCGCACGCAGGAATCCGACTGCGACACCAGCACGCACTTCGCGGAACGAATCCTCGACAGGAGCGGCCTTCGCCTCGAACTTTTCAGTGATAGCGGCGCGCAGGCTTTCTTTGTTGAACTTGCCAGTATAGGCAATAACGACCTTAGCCAGCTTGGGCGTCAGGAG
>NZ_JBXAXZ010000217.1:0-244 GCF_056782055.1 Dellaglioa sp. CoH-57-MRSF-16
CATGTGCCGCGCGGCGGCGTGTGCGAACTCGAACGCCGCCGTGAGGTTCACCGCGACCATCGGGTCCCACTTCTCGCGACCGAACCCGGTCACGTCGTCGAGCAGGTTGATGCCGGCCGAGTTCACCAGGATGTCGAGGCCGCCGAAGGTGTCGACGCACGCGTCCACCATGCGCTGCGGCACGCCCGGCTCGGTGATGTCGGCCGCGGCGAAGGCGTAGCGCGTGCCCCGCTCCTCGACCAGC
>NZ_JBXAXZ010000218.1:0-243 GCF_056782055.1 Dellaglioa sp. CoH-57-MRSF-16
GAGTGAGCGATCCGTTACCTGTGGCGTTCACTGCGTAAATACGACGTGCTGATATAGCAGGCTCAGTTTCAGGAGTCGGCCACACACCCGCGCCAAGGGGCCACGTAGGGTCCGCACCGGATACGCTCTGAATCACCAAGTCGTCGATGAAGTAACTGACGAAGTTCGAGGCAAAGAACTTGAGGCGGTTAGCAATCTGTCCTGTGGTGAAGTTGTCAGCGCTCCACGTCACAGGAATATCTT
>NZ_JBXAXZ010000219.1:0-242 GCF_056782055.1 Dellaglioa sp. CoH-57-MRSF-16
GTAATCGACGTTAGCGATCTCAACGAAGAGTCGCAGCGCAGGTTCGCCGACCCCGCTTACGAACAGACACTCATAAGCGACGTACTGCGACGTGACTACATGATTCCGCTCATGCAGGGGCTCACGATAGTGGTAAACGGTAAGGAGGTTGGGTATCGCCCAATAAGCCTCCTTGCGAGTAAAGACTTTGCGCCACTTCGAGAAACGATCGAAGATGGCCAAGTAACCATCGAAATCATTGC
>NZ_JBXAXZ010000220.1:0-242 GCF_056782055.1 Dellaglioa sp. CoH-57-MRSF-16
GTTTGAGAACGCTGAGTAGTCCGATGCATTTACGTCTGCACCGTCCTGAATCACTAGCTTTACCAGATTTTTCTTTCCGCGTGGAATGTTCTCAAGATCGGCACGTGAGGACAGCACCACCGTATGTAGCTTGTACACTGGGTCGTGGTTTATGAACTCTATCTCGTGGTCTGCAACGCTGTTAAACTGGATATGTGCAAAGTACTTTGGAAGCTGTTCCCCAAAATTATTTTGGTACAGTG
>NZ_JBXAXZ010000221.1:0-240 GCF_056782055.1 Dellaglioa sp. CoH-57-MRSF-16
CCAAGTGGATGCGTGCTTCATCGGCATATACGCGCTGGAACGTGGCCTGAGCAAAGTGTTCGACTACGATCCGCGCCGCATAGTCCACATGGCTGAAACCACTAGCTGCACACGACTTATCAATCGACGGAGGTCATCATGAAACAGCAACTACCTCAATCCTTCATTCGGGCGGGCGTGACGCGCACGCAAATTGCGGCAGCTGCCGCAACCAATAAGGTCGAGGCGCGTATTAACATG
>NZ_JBXAXZ010000222.1:0-240 GCF_056782055.1 Dellaglioa sp. CoH-57-MRSF-16
GACGGTGCAGGTCTCGTCGTGGGAACGAATGAGCACGCTCGTGAAGCAGGAAGAGCTGAAGCTTCATCCGGATGGAATTTTTGCTTGCTATGATGTGGCGTAACGTGTATGATGCGTGCGTCTAACATACAGGAGCAGTAAATGTACATCGAGGAACGCGCACGGAAGCTGGTTGATTTGGGGATTTACGCAAAAGCGAACCAAGAGCTGAATTCATATCCGGTGGACGGTTCTCTTGTG
>NZ_JBXAXZ010000223.1:0-239 GCF_056782055.1 Dellaglioa sp. CoH-57-MRSF-16
GGGAGTCGGTCGTGTATCCGGATGCGGATTCGAATGTGCTGATTCACAAGCACGTTACGCGCTACAAGCCGCAAGGTTCCGACGATGCGGACCCCGCACTTTACGCGCCGCTGACCGTGCAGAGCGTGCCCTTTCACGCTATCTCGCGTATCACGCATCAGGAACGCGACTAAAGACCCCGCACTTTATAGGGGTATTGCGCACGGCCCGGAAATTGGTGTATAGTTACGTACATGGGG
>NZ_JBXAXZ010000224.1:0-239 GCF_056782055.1 Dellaglioa sp. CoH-57-MRSF-16
GCATCAGCACCTATGCGTGGGTTTTCGGACTCGCGCTGTTCGGAGGTGCCGTTAAGTATCTCAACAACTCGCAGCAGTTCCGAGTCGCGACACTCGCACGTGATCTGATCACCGCAGGCTTCGCAGGACTCATGACTTTCTGGGCGTGTGAGTGGCTTAACATCGACGGGCCGGTTGCCGCGATCTTGATTGCGACGGCTGGTCTCATGGGGACACGAGCAATTGCCGTGTTCGAAAGT
>NZ_JBXAXZ010000225.1:0-237 GCF_056782055.1 Dellaglioa sp. CoH-57-MRSF-16
GGATTCTTCGTTCTTGGAGCCCACACCGAAGGGCTTCGCGCGATACTTGGTGAACGTACAGTGGGGCGCAGAAGGCGGCCTCCAGCTCGAAATGTTTGTCTAATGGTTGCGTGCGGCTCCGGGCTCCTGTAATATACGCCCACTGAACATAGAATGGGAGGGCAGATGAAACTGTTGAACGTAGAACGCGAGTTGCTGATGGAGGCTCGGGTTTTCATCGAGGCAGGCACCCAAATC
>NZ_JBXAXZ010000226.1:0-237 GCF_056782055.1 Dellaglioa sp. CoH-57-MRSF-16
TCTTTTAACTATAATGATACCAATAAAAAGATGTACTTTTTTGTATTAAAATACGCCAATTTTGACAACTTAATGACCAATTTTGCAATACCTATTGAATAAATAAATATTAGGTGTTATTTTAAAATAAAAAAGATTTGAGGGAGCCACTATGGTTTAGGCACTTGCTGATAAGTTAGTATCTTTTTGTATTGAAAAGAAGCTTGTAGGTGAAGAAAAATATGAAATATATAAAGG
>NZ_JBXAXZ010000227.1:0-237 GCF_056782055.1 Dellaglioa sp. CoH-57-MRSF-16
CTCTACAACTTGCTGCTGGTCGTTCGAGAGCACAGGTCGGAGATCGGGAGCTGGCAGTTGGACAAGGCGCCACTGCAAGGCACACGGTTGGACGCCGCCCGCAGCATGGACTCAATCATTCGCGCCGCCCGCACACCACTGCTGAAGGGCCGACTCGACACCACGAAACTGGTCTCGCTGATCCGGACGCTCGTCGCCGACATCAACTGAAACACCCGCCAAGTCTCGGGTCTGGGA
>NZ_JBXAXZ010000228.1:0-236 GCF_056782055.1 Dellaglioa sp. CoH-57-MRSF-16
GCCGACGGTCGCGAGGTGTATCCGGCGTTCCAGGTGACCGACGACGGTGCATTGCTGCCCGGGTTGGCGGCTGTGCTGTCGCAACTCGGTGACGGCACCGACGACGCTTGGACCCACTGGCTTTTCCTCATGGGTCGGCCTGAATACGCGTGCGGGCGGCAGGTTTGGGAGCTGCTTCGGGACGGTGACATTGCGACTGTCGTTCGTGCTGCGAGTCGGGCGAGCTGGGCGTGGCG
>NZ_JBXAXZ010000229.1:0-236 GCF_056782055.1 Dellaglioa sp. CoH-57-MRSF-16
GAGGACTCGGGAATTTCGTACCCCGCAAAATTCCAGCGACAGGCGACTGGCTGGTTCGGTGAGTTTTACGCGCTGCTGGCATCGCGCGCCGCGCCTCAGGAGCGGATCACGCGTGCTGCCCGGGCCAAGCTACCCAATTTCTGGGTGCAGGAGCATCGAGCAACCGCCGATCCGAAATCCATTACGCCGTTCCCCGTGATAGAAAACGGAAAAACGTGGGTGATGCTGCCCCGTGG
>NZ_JBXAXZ010000230.1:0-236 GCF_056782055.1 Dellaglioa sp. CoH-57-MRSF-16
GGTGGTTGGTGATCGCCTCGTAGGTGTTGTCCATGTTGTCGTAGGAACCGCGATGGACGAACTTCAGCACCTTGCCGTCCGGCGATTTGCCGACGGTGACGTCCTTCGGCAGGCCCTTCGGCTCCTGGTCGACCGGAAGCTCGGCAAGGAAGGAGAAGCCGGTGTCGTCGGTTGAGGTGTAGACGATCAGCGCCGAGCCGGTCGGCTTGACGCCCTGCTTGTTGAGGGTGGAGGTC
>NZ_JBXAXZ010000231.1:0-236 GCF_056782055.1 Dellaglioa sp. CoH-57-MRSF-16
GGGCGAGATGCTCGGTGCGTCGCTGGGCGATGCGGTCCTTCTGGTCGCCGACGAACATCTCAGGGACGTACAGCATGTCCTCGAGGCTCATCTTCTTCGCATTCTTGCCCGCGACGGCCAACAGCAGATATTTGCGGACCACAGACCAGTTCCGCTTGCCGGCCATGGCCGGCGACCAGCGATTCATGCCGGCCTGTTCCCAGAGGTAGTGCAGCAAACCCCGCAAGGTCAGCTTC
>NZ_JBXAXZ010000232.1:0-235 GCF_056782055.1 Dellaglioa sp. CoH-57-MRSF-16
GAGTACCGGGACACGCGCCGGAATCTCCTTCCACTGGACTTCAAAAACCGGTGCGTGTACCAGCCGCGAAAGTTGGTAGGCGTCCTCGTTGAAGACCCCGAGTTCGATACCGGGATCACCGATACTCCATTTGTCGTAGGACCGGTCCCGGCCAACAGTTCCTTCCGAATGGACCTGCCACGGCCCGAAGTTTTCTTCCTCGAAGCCAGTAACTTCCCGCGTAACGGGGCCATTT
>NZ_JBXAXZ010000233.1:0-234 GCF_056782055.1 Dellaglioa sp. CoH-57-MRSF-16
GTCTGGAAGTAGGCGCAGGCGTTCTCGACCGTCGGGAGCTCGCTCCACAGTGCGCGCGCCGCTGCTTCGCGCACGGCCACCCGCTCCCGCACGTGCGCGGCGAACTCCGCCGACCACCGCCAGTAGTCGTCCCGGTCGAGCCCGCTCACCACGAACGGGTCGATGGCGCTCTGCTCGCGGTCGGGGACGAAGTCGGCGCCGAAGGTCCTCCCCACGGTCTCGACCAGCCGCGAT
>NZ_JBXAXZ010000234.1:0-233 GCF_056782055.1 Dellaglioa sp. CoH-57-MRSF-16
GTACAGCGGCGTCTGATCGCAGTCGCGCCCGCAGTACACGACAAACAGTCGCATACCGTCCCGGACGCCGACCCATTTCGGGTCCGTCTGCGTTTTGATCTCGACGAGAGTGCCGAGCGGAAATCGATGGCTCTTTTTCGCGTTATCCGCGCGGTACGTATTGCCAGTTTCAGGATTGATCAAATCGGCTACGTTTTGCACTTTGCGCTCCTTATATGAGAACAGGGCCCGAG
>NZ_JBXAXZ010000235.1:0-233 GCF_056782055.1 Dellaglioa sp. CoH-57-MRSF-16
CACCCATCGCTTCCCGTCGCTACGCACAGCTTCGCCCTTCAGGCGTTCAATCTCGGCCCATAGGATAAGCGGGTTTTCTTCGTTTGGTTCCAACCTATCAAAACTCATTTAACCCTCCAGTGCTTCCCGGGCCTGCGCGCTGAGCAGCGAGCGCAGCCCAAATTCATTTTTCAGCTTGTACTGACCGTACCACTTACGCATCCGGTCGTCTTTGCCCTCCATGCGGTTGACTG
>NZ_JBXAXZ010000236.1:0-233 GCF_056782055.1 Dellaglioa sp. CoH-57-MRSF-16
ACACGGAACCCAGACAGGGCCCGATCCAGAAAGGGGCCAGCGCGCCCCCTGTTGTGCAGTGTGCGGCACTCACAGCCCGTCATTTCGACGTGTGCGGATCGGTCATCGTCGCGACTCCGCTCGCGTCTAACTTCTGCGTTGAGCGCACGGGCCCCGGCGTCTATCTCGTACACGGCCGGGCTGAGTTTGTGGGCGGATCACGCATCGTTCGCGGTATCGGGGCGGTGCGGAGC
>NZ_JBXAXZ010000237.1:0-233 GCF_056782055.1 Dellaglioa sp. CoH-57-MRSF-16
TGACGCGTGCTCGGGCTTCAACCAGGGGCCGCGCTCGCGTCCGACGACACGGAGACCCGCTTCGGTCAGCACCTTCGCGGCCGTCGCGCCGCCGGCGCCGGCGCCGACGATCACGACGTCGACCGGCTCCGGGTTCTTGAGAGTGGTCATTATCTGTCCTTCCTTTTGACGTTCTGTTCGCGGGACGCGCCGCTCAGGCGAGCACCCCGGCGCGGCCCAGGCGTGCGATCGGC
>NZ_JBXAXZ010000238.1:0-233 GCF_056782055.1 Dellaglioa sp. CoH-57-MRSF-16
AAATCAGATGCTCGTTGACGCGCGCATTCTCCACGTGGTGATGTGCCAGCGTGTGAGCGATCTTCGAAATGGGGAAGGCCGCGACCGGAGTCGTGCCGCGCTCACCAAAACCTGCGTGCATCCATTGATGCAGCATCGGATAGATGTCGATCTCACGCAGCGCGCTCCACTCTGTGGTCGTCATCTGTTGAGCTTCGGCCTTCGTGATGCGGAAGTCGAGAAACACCACCGCC
>NZ_JBXAXZ010000239.1:0-232 GCF_056782055.1 Dellaglioa sp. CoH-57-MRSF-16
CGGTGAATTCGTCCACTCCAGAACCTGCGGGTTCGACTTGCTCATCTGGTACACTGCCTTGTCCGCGTCCCAGCCCGCAAAATCCATGATATCCGTGTCGATCCCGAGATCGCGCAGCACCTCGGTCAGTTCCGGCGTGTTTATGTCCAGTACATCACGGCGCTTATTCACCGTCAGATACCGATCGACAGGGCGGCAGTAGATGAAGCGAACGTCGTAATCCGAATCCGGC
>NZ_JBXAXZ010000240.1:0-231 GCF_056782055.1 Dellaglioa sp. CoH-57-MRSF-16
GTGCCGTTGTGCGTGCGCTGGGTTACCAGCAGCGTGATCCCGACGCCCGCCAGAGCGGCGGCCGCGGCGATCAGTCCGCCGCCCAGAATCAGCCCCACCATCCCGCCGATGATGAAGAACCCAACGAACACGATGCGCGTCTTCGACTTCGTGCCGCCGAAGAACGAGCGGTGCCCCGCTTCCCCGCCCGGGTAGCGCAACAGTGGCTTTGTCGCCTCGCTGGTGTCACTC
>NZ_JBXAXZ010000241.1:0-230 GCF_056782055.1 Dellaglioa sp. CoH-57-MRSF-16
CTAGGAGGAAATATGGAACTCGATCTCGACAAAATCTATGAGGACGTTAAGAACGACCCGATGTTCGAAAACGACCACGAAGTTGCATGGGGCTGTGTGGTGCGCGTTCTGAACACAGTAGCGCCGAGCTGGCATAAAGGCCGAAACACCCCGATTTACAATGCGATGCAGGCTATCGCCACGCTTGCGACACCCGAGCCGCAGCCCGGAGACACGGAACTCGTGTACGT
>NZ_JBXAXZ010000242.1:0-230 GCF_056782055.1 Dellaglioa sp. CoH-57-MRSF-16
GAGGCGAACCACCGCCACAACCTCGTCGAGAGAATCCGACCAGTATTCGTCACCTACCTCAATGGGTTCACCGTGGACGGTATGCAGACGGCTTTTCTTTCCCTTCGCCAGTTTCTTAGCCGGACGTTCCAGCAGCTCACAGTCCAGATCGTCGGCCTCAGCCGAAATAATGCTGCCAACGTCACCGTGCTCGACAACTTCGAGAATAATGTGGCTCGGGCTCTTGATCT
>NZ_JBXAXZ010000243.1:0-229 GCF_056782055.1 Dellaglioa sp. CoH-57-MRSF-16
TTTCATTTGCGGCGCGGAGCCGCGCTCAACGTCGAACGTTCAATGCTCAGCGTGATTCTACTCGGATCGGCTGGTGCCGGCCACTCGATGACGAGTGTGGGATACCCCAGCCTGTCGCGATCCTGACGTGTAGAAAATCCACGTTTTTCGTAGATTTCACGCATCTCGTCGAGGTAGGCTGTGGTGGGCTCCGCATGGGGCTCTGCACACTCATCGACCAGCGTGAGGT
>NZ_JBXAXZ010000244.1:0-229 GCF_056782055.1 Dellaglioa sp. CoH-57-MRSF-16
CCGATTCATCCCAGATGACAGCAACCTCGTCGAATGCGAGCTTCGCAATCGCGTGCACCTGTTCGAGAACCGCACTCTGGGTACCAGTGCACGTCAATGATCCCAGCACACCACTAAGCTCGACGAGCTTTTCTTGATCGGCACGTATACGGCACGATTCATTTTCGTACATGTTGCCCTTTGCCCGTTGCTCCGCGCGCTCTTCCAACTCAACTACGTCAAAACCCGT